>JANLHA010000105.1 GCA_024653845.1 Candidatus Omnitrophota bacterium
AGAGGTGAATGACGCGCAGGCCGAGGCCAGACGGTTAGCAACGAGACCGGATTTGCATGAGGCGATTCGCCAAGTGCTGGACCATTATTATGATTTGAACCGAATTGTCTTTGACAATTTGTTGGGTCTCACCGATGATTCGTTTAAGCTTCAAGTTTTCGTCGCCCGTCATTATCTGGAACATGCTAGGGCCATCTTAGATGGCAGCATTGATGGTATTGAGCAGAAGGATTCTCGATGGCAAGCGGCCAAAGAGCTGATCGATCAAATCGATCAGCTAAGGAACGTTGTCGCAAAAGCTGCAGAGGATGGGAAACAAGGTGCCAATGCAGACGTCGGGGGTATCAGTTTTGACCGCAATTTTCTTGATTTGCAGATCAAGCGGGATCCCCATGGGGTTCCTCTTCCCTTCTCGCAGCAGCCGATTGATCAAATCCGGATCAAGGGGCTCACCCCGATGATCATCCAGATTGCTCCGATCAATGTTGATATGCTTCTGGGGAAAACAGAGGCCATCGAGAGAAGATATCTGAATTAAATTCCTTCAAAACTGTGTCCATTCTTGATTGTTAGATAACATTCTCACGAACATTTCTTTCTAACAAAGAGATTTGTGGTATACTAACTCCCGTTTTTAAAATATCAATTATGTAGGAGAAGGAATGAAAAGCTATAAAATCGCTGTTATCGCTGGTGACGGAATTGGCCCTGAAGTGATTCGAGAAGGGCTCAAGGTCCTTGACGCGGTTTCAAGCAAATATCATTTCAAATTGGAAACACATGCTTTTCCATTTGGCGGTGAACATTATTTGAAAACTAAAGAATTGTTACCGGATTCCGCCATTCAGGAATTGAAGAAATTTGATGCAATTTATTTGGGTGGGATCGGCCATCCTGACGTGAAACCGGGAATTCTCGAGCGCGGTATTTTGCTCAAATTGCGTTTTGATTTGGATCTTTATATCAATCTTCGTCCAGTCAAGTTGTATGAGAATGTGGAAACCCCCATTAAAAACAAAGGTCCACAAGATATTGATTATGTCGTCGTGCGAGAAAATACTGGTGATCTTTATACTGGCGTTGGCGAATTCAAAGCCAAAGGGACACCTCAGGAAGTGGCTGTGCAATCGATGATTTATTCTCGTCATCAGGTTGAGCGGTGCGTTCGTTATGCGTTTGATCTTTTGCAAAAACGAAATGCGAAAGAGCCCTGGCGCGGATTAACAGCTGAAGATCGAACTCAAGGTTATATAGGCAAGCTGACATTGTGCGGTAAGACCAATGTTCTCACCTATGTTTATGATTTATGGGATCGTGTTTTTCATGAAGTTGGCAGTGAATACAAAAATATCAAACGAGATTATGTCCACGTCGATGCGATGTGCATTTATATGATCGAGTCCCCTGAGCGTTTTGATGGGATCGTGACAGGAAATATGTTTGGTGATATCATTACAGATCTCGCCGCTGTGACTCAAGGTGGAATGGGAGTTGCCCCCAGTGGGAATATTCATCCTGGTGGAGCAAGCATGTTTGAGCCGGTTCATGGAACCGCTCCGCAATTTACGGGCCAAGGGGTCATCAATCCTGTGGCAGCCGTGGCCAGTGGCATGATGATGCTTCGTCATTTGGGGGAAGAACAGGCGGCTCAGAATGTCGAAGACGCTATGAAATCCGTGATTAAGAAAATGAAGTCTATGCTCGTCGGGAAAATGGGTTATTCGACGTCTGAAATTGGAGATATGATTGTCCGTGCACTCTAGCACTTTTTAAAAACGAGGAGTGATGAATAAGATGAAAAAGTATAATGTGGCGATTGTGGGAATCCGTGGGGTTGTGGGATATGTGATGTATCAGATCCTCAAACAACGAAATTTTCCGGTCAATGAATTGCGATTGGTTTCTTCGAATCCTGAAGAATGCCCTGCTTATGAATTTGATGGCCGCAGTATCAAGGTCACCGAACTGACACACGACTGTTTTAAAGGAATCAATATCGCTCTTTTCTCGCCAGGGGCGGACGTCAGCAAAGAATATGCTCCGTCAGCTGCGGAGGCTGGCGCCATTGTCATCGATAATACGAGTGCGTTTCGTATGGATCCGGATATCCCTTTGGTGGTTCCTGAAGTGAATCCTCATGACATTTGGAAGCATAAGGGAATCATTGCCAATCCGAATTGCTCGACGATCCAGATGGTTGTCGCTCTTAAGCCTTTGCATGATTATGCCAAAATCAAACGAGTAGTGGTCTCAACATATCAATCCGTTTCGGGAGCCGGACGTCAAGCCCTCGACGAATTTGAACATCAATTAGGCGGAGACATGAAGGTCGAAGCCCTTGCTTATCAGATTGCTCAAAATTTGATTCCTCAGATCGATGTCGCCACGGAAAATCTCTACACCAAGGAAGAGATGAAGATGGTCAATGAAACTAAAAAAATCATGGGCGATGATTCGATCAAAGTCACAGCGACGTGTGTGCGCGTTCCGGTCATGTGGGCGCATTCGGAATCGGTCAATATTGAGACGGAGAAAAAGATATCTCGTGAAAAGGCCATTGAACTTTTAAAGAACGCCCCAGGCGTGACCGTTCTGGATGATCTTCCTGCTAAGCAATATCCGATGCCATTATTTGTCGCCGGAAAAGATGATACGTTTGTGGGTCGAATCCGAGAAGATGAGACGATCGATAAAGGACTCAACATGTGGATTGTCGCCGACAACGTGCGCAAGGGTGCGGCTTTAAACGCCATCCAAATCGCTGAGGAAATCATTAAGAAGGACCATCAATAGATCCATGCCTAAGGGCCGCAAGTTATCTGACGAGATTCCTCAGATCAAAAATTACAAACTCACCATCGAATATGACGGTACGGATTTCAACGGCTGGCAAGTCCAGGAAAGTGGAAAACGAACCGTCCAGGGTGAGATTGAAAAAGCCCTCGAGAAAATCCTCAAGAAAAAAACTCATTTGTCAGGCTCGGGCCGCACCGATAGTGGTACTCATGCGGCAGGTCAGGTCGCGAATTTCAAAGGGGTCTGTCGTCTTGATCCTTTGCAACTTGAAAAGGCGATCAATGGCAATACGCCCGACGACGTTTCGATTTTGAAGGTCGAAGAAGTATCTTTGGATTTTCACGCCCAATACAGTGCCAAACGAAAAACATATCGTTACACGATTCTCAATCGTCAGTCGCCCACCGCTCTCAATTGGCGTTTTGCGTATCATTTCCCATATCGTTTGAATTTAAGCGCAATGAAGCGAGAGGTGAAATCCTTAGTGGGGAAAAAGGATTTCCGATCATTCATGGCCAGCGGTTCCACGCCTAAGCGAAAAGATAAAAATACTGTTCGCACGATCCATTCTTTGAAAATTGTGAAAAAGGGGGATTATATCCATATTGATATTGAAGCCAATGGGTTTCTTTATAAGATGGTACGAAATATCGTTGGAACCCTCCTGGATGTTGGCACCAGACGGTTGCCCTCCGGTGCCCTGGCTAAAATTCTTTTGGCCAAAGACCGAAAATTAGCCAGCGCCACAGCGCCGGCATATGGATTGTGCCTAATGGCAGTAGAGTATAAAGAGGGGGGAGGGCCGACGAAAAAAAAGTTGACATCCAGCTGAAAAATGTTACACTATCTTTCCATTACATTTAATATACGATTTGAGGCAAAATTATGAAAACCAATAAAACATATTTACCCAAAGTTAACGAATTAGAACGTAAGTGCTATATCGTCGATGCAACAGGACAAATCCTGGGACGGCTGGCAGCCCGTGTCGCTACCGTTTTGCGCGGCAAACATAAACCAACTTATACGCCTCATTTGGATTGCGGGGATACGGTCATTGTCATTAATGCCGAGAAGATTCGCGTAACAGGTCGTAAATTGGAACAAAAGGAATATCATCGATATTCAGGATATCCTTCAGGTCAGAGAACGGTTCCCTTAGGAATGATGTTAGTAAAAGCACCTCATAAAGTTATTGAATTGGCTGTTAACCGGATGATCCCGAAAGGGGCATTGGGTAATCAATTCCGTACACGTTTGCGCGTTTATGCGGGAGATCAACATCCTCACGCAGCTCAAAAACCAGTTAAATTGGATATTTAATTTTAAAGGAAAACGTCATGGTAGAACTCGTTAAATATGGAGCTACAGGTCGTCGTAAAAATGCGGTCGCTCGTGTCAATTTGATCATGGGAAAAGGTGATATCCTGGTCAATGATCGAGCTTTTGAAGAATATTTCAAGCGCGAAACTGATCGTATCACGATTCTTGAGCCTTTAAAGTTGACTCATGCATTGAACAAATTTGATGTGCAGGCTGATGTCAAAGGCGGCGGTCTTTCGGGACAAGCCGGTGCGATGCGTTTAGGTCTATCTCGTGCGTTAGTGCAATTTGAAGAGGAAAATAAAACCACTTTGAGAAAAGCCAGTTGTTTAACCAGAGATCCCAGAATGAAGGAAAGAAAAAAGCCGGGACAAAAGGGGGCAAGGAAGAGATTCCAGTGGGTTAAGCGATAAATTTTTAAACAAGAATTGAAGTAAATAAAGAACCTATCTCCCTCGATAAAAGAGTTGACGAGATAGGTTTTTTATTTTAGATTAACATGACTTCTTCGACGATATCAAGTAATGTTTCCTCGAGAAAAAGAGGTGAGCGATGATTAAAGTTGGAATTGTAGGAATCAGTGGTTATTCAGGGTATGAGACGTTAAAGATTTTGCTCAAACATCCTCAGGTGCGAGTCACGTATGTGGGAGCTTCCAAAACTACGGGGCCTGTGGATGAGATCTGGCCACAGCTAAAAAATCAAACTTCATTGATTTGCGAAAAGTTTGATACCAAAAAAGCTGCAGAAAAATGTGACTTGATTTTCTTAGCAGTTCCTCATGCGACATCGATGACCATGACGCCAGGTCTTTTAAAAGCCGGCAAAACGGTGATTGATTTGAGTGGAGATTATCGTCTCAAATCCAATGAGGATTATCAGAAATGGTATGGTGTCGAACATCCCGATTCTAAGAATCTTGCCAAAGCCGTTTACGGTTTACCTGAACTTCACAAAGAAAAGATTAAGAAGGCCAAGCTGATTGCCAATCCAGGATGTTACCCAACGGCGGCCATTTTGGGGGTTGCCCCACTTTTAGCAACCGAAGGAAAGTCGGTTCGTTCCATCATCATCGATGCCAAATCGGGTGTCAGTGGCGCAGGGAAAAAAGTTGCTGAACAATTGATGTATTGTGAAGTGAATGAAAATTTTAAGGCATATAAAATCCTCCAGCATCAGCACACCCCTGAGATCGATCGCTATCTTTCTAGGGTGGCGGATCGTGACATTTCGGTGACGTTTGTTCCTCATCTTCTCCCGATTAACCGAGGGATTTTGGAAACCATTTACATGGAATTGGACCACAAGGTTTCCGTTGACCAGGTTTATAATGTTTACAAAAAGTTCTATAAGACCGAGCCGTTTGTTCGCTTGTTTCCTTTGGGCCAGTGGCCGGAACTCAAATATGTCGTCGGGACCAACTATTGTGATTTGGGTATTGCCGTGAGTGAATCTGGTCGACAGGTTGTCGTGATCAGTGCAATTGATAATCTTATCAAGGGGGCCGCAGGACAAGCGGTTCAAAATATGAATATCCTTAATGGATTTGAAGAGAGCGAAGGATTGATATGAAACTGATTAAGCATGGCGGGGTCACGAGCCCCCGAGGATTCAAAGCCAATGGATTGTCGGCGGGCATTAAGCGTTCAGGAAAAACAGATCTTTCATTGATTTATTGCGATCAGTCTGTTCCAACGGTGGGTGTTTTCACAAAGAATTCAATCAAGGCGGCACCGCTTTTGGTAACCCAAGAGCATTTGCGAAATCATAGCGCTCAAGCGATTGTTGCCAACAGCGGGAATGCGAATTGTTTTACGGGAGATTTTGGATTGATTTATGCTCGTCAGACGGCCGAATTGGCGGGGGCACTGCTAGGGGCTGAAGCAAGCGAAGTCTTGGTTTCTTCGACGGGAATCATTGGTAAACCTTTGCCATTTCTCAAAATTAAGAAGGCTTTGCCAGCGCTGGTCAAAGGAGCGAGCGTTTCCGGTGGACATCGTGCTGCATTGGGAATTATGACAACGGATTTGGTGGCCAAAGAGGTTGCCGTGAGCATCCAATTGTCGTCGGGAGATAAGGTTACAATTGGTGCGTGTGCCAAGGGTTCCGGAATGATTGAGCCCAATATGGCAACGATGCTCGGATTCATCACAACCGATGCGGCTGTTTCGGCGTCCATGCTGCAGAAACTTTTGAAGCGGGCTGTGGAATATTCTTTTAATCGAATCACCGTTGATGGTTGCATGAGTACGAACGACATGGTGACGTTGATGGCCAATGGTTTAGCCAAGAACACGATGATCACTCGTCCTGGCAAAGACTACAATAAGTTTTATGAAGCCCTTCATTATGTGTGTTTAGATTTAGCCAAAAAAATTGTGATGGATGGGGAAGGTGCCACGAAATTTTTGGAAATCACCGTCAATGGGGCCAAGACTGAAAAAGAAGCCAAAGACATTGCGATGAAGGTGGCCAATTCCAATCTTGTGAAAACAGCCGCCTATGGAAGCAATCCTAATTGGGGACGAGTCGCTGGTGCAGTCGGAACTTTGGGGCTTGATATTACGGAAAAAACATTGAAGATCAAGTTCACATCCTTTAAGAAGAAAAATATCCAGATCTTTATTGATTTAAATCGCGGTCGTCAATCCGCAACAGTTTATACATCAGACCTCTCAATCGATTATGTAAAGATTAACGGAAAATATAGTTAAGCAGACTGAGTGAATGCAGTGAGTAAAGGATTCTCTTATGAAAGAATTTATTGAAAAAGCCGAAGTCCTCGTCGAGGCCATTCCTTACATCCAGCAGTTTCGTCATAAGCTTTTTGTGGTCAAGTATGGTGGAAGCATCCTCGATCAAGAAGAGATTCGAAAATATGTTTTCCAGGATATTGTTTTTCTAAGTTATGTAGGAATTCGCGTCATTGTCGTCCATGGCGGCGGGCCACACATCAGTTCAAGACTCAAGGAAAAAGGACTTAAGGCGGAATTCCATGACGGAATCCGAGTCACCGATGCGCAGACACTTGAAATCGTTTCTGAGGAATTGGGCAAGTTGAATGGGCAGATCGTTGAGGAAATCAAGGCGCTCCAAGGGGACGTAACAGGACTCAAAGGCGAAGAGAACATTATTCATGTGGTTAAAAAGCAGGCGGATAAGGATTTGGGATTTGTAGGGACGATTACTAATGTCGAGCGAAAGGTCATTGAACAGCATCTTCAACAAGGCCAAATTACCGTTATTTCTCCGTTGGGAGTGAGTAACGAAAACCAGCCGCATAATGTCAATGCCGATGAGGCTGCTAGTGCCATCGCTACCTCGTTGGACGCTGAGAAATTTGTTTTGCTGACCGATGTCAAAGGTGTTTTGCGCGATGAAAAAAACTCCAGTTCCTTGCTTTCAACGCTCACCACGTCGGAAGTGGATGAATTGATCAATACAAAGGTGATTCAAGGTGGAATGATCCCTAAGGTTTCGGCGTGTACCGAAGCTCTGCAGGGAGGCGTGCATAAGACTCACATCATCGATGCGCGTATTCGTCACGCGCTTTTGCTCGAGTTCTTTACCGATCAGGGTATTGGAACGCAAATTGTAAAAGGATAATAGGACCCGCTTAATTTGCAAAATGAATATGCGCAAACAAGAGATTTTTGACAGCTACCAGAATCATATCCTCTCGACGTACACTCGTACACCTCTCATTTTTGTCAAAGGAAAGGGTTCGACACTCATCGATATCGACGGTAAGAAATACTTAGATTTTTTCCCCGGATGGGGCGTCAACAACGTGGGGCATTGTCATCCCAAGGTGATGTCTGCGGTTCGAGACCAAATCGGGACGTTGATTCATATCCCCAACAATTTTTATCATCCTAATCAAGCTAAGTTGGCCCAAGAAATCATTCGTCATAGTTTTCCCGGTAAAGTATTTTTTTGTAACAGCGGGGCAGAAGCGTGTGAAGGGGCGATCAAGTTGGCGCGCGCGTATGGTCACCCCCAAGGCCGTTATGAAATCATCGCCATGGAAAAGTCTTTTCATGGCCGTACCGTCGGGGCGGTGACCGCAACCGGGCAGCCTAAGTATCAAGAAGGGTTTGGTCCGCTTTTCCCTTTTATCAAGCACGTTCCTTTCAATGACCTTAACGCGTTGACCGCTGCGATCACTGATAAAACCGTGGCGATTCTGCTGGAACCGGTACAGGGGGAGGGTGGCATCAATGTTGCTGAAAAAATTTATATTCAGAAATTGCGCCAGATTTGCGACGAGAAGAAGATCCTTCTGATCTTTGATGAAGTCCAAACTGGAATAGGTCGCACGGGGGAGATGTTTGCGTTTAAACATTATGGGGTGATTCCCGATGCAATGACGTTGGCCAAAGCTTTGGGTGGGGGACTTCCGATTGGTGCTCTTGTGGTTAAAAATGAGTATGCTCAAGTTTTGCGTCCAGGAATGCACGCTTCGACATTTGGAGGAAGTCCATTGATTTGTAAAGCTTCTTTAGGTGTTTTTAAAGCCATCGATTCAGAGAAAATGCTCAAGAATGCTCGTACGATGGGGCCATATTTATTTGGAAGACTGCAAAATTTGAAACAAAAATTTGATTGCATTCTCGAGGTGCGTGGCCTAGGATTGATGATTGGTATGGAATTGAAGGTTCAGGGGAAAGATGTTGTGGATGAATGCCTTCGTCGAGGGTTGATTATCAATTGCACGCAAGGGAACGTTCTGCGAATCATGCCGGCTTTGAATGTGACGAAAAAACAGATCGATAAAGCCCTTTATATTTTAGAAGGAGCTTTTGAGGCGGTTGGAAAAAATGAAACGCGATCTTAAAAGTTTACAAGACTTCAGTTCTAAGGAAATTCTGGAGCTTCTCAAAGTCGCTATTGATTTGAAGAAGTGCAAAGGCCGTCTTCGCAATGATCTCAAAGGGAAAAGTGTGGGTTTAATTTTTCAGAAACCCTCTAACCGCACCCGCGTGTCCTTTGAAGTGGGTGTTTCACAGCTGGGTGGACAGTGTGTGTACTTGGGCCCGGAAGAAATCAATTTGGGCAAACGCGAATCGACGGAAGATGTGGCCAAAACGCTTTCGCGATATTTGGATGCGATTGTTGCACGTACCTTCTCTCATCAAACCATCGTGGAGTTGAGTCAGTATGCGACGATTCCAGTCATCAATGGTTTGTCGGACCTTTTTCATCCTTGTCAGGCATTGGCGGATATCATGTCGATCCAAGAAAAATTTGGCCGGCTCAAAGAGATCAATATTGCATTCATCGGCGACGGGAATAATGTCTGTCATTCCTTGATGCTGGCTTGTGGTAAAACTGGTGCGAATATTCATGTGGCTACACCCAAAGGCTATGAGCCGAATGCCGATATTTTGCAGCAGGTTCAAAAAGAGGCTCATAAAACAGGTTCAAAAATCAAGGTGGGATATTCTCCAAAAGAAGCGATCAAAGGGGCGGATGTGGTTTACGCAGATGTTTGGGTGAGCATGGGGCAGGAAGCTGAACGCGAAGAGCGATTGAAGATTTTTCAGGATTATCAAATCAATCAAGAGTTGGTGAAGTCCGCCAACCCCGATTATATTTTTATGCATTGCCTGCCAGCGCATCGAGGAGAAGAAGTCACTAAGGAAATCATCGACGGAAAGAATTCGGTTGTTTTTGATCAGGCTGAAAATCGGATGCATATGCAGAAGGCGGTGTTGTTGTTTTTGTTGAAGAAGTTTTCGAAATAATTTAAAGAAATCAGCGAGGCAAGCAACTCTTTCATTCACACGAACACCGTCTTCACTAGAATTGAAAACCTTATGGAAGACGGTGCCCGGAGTTCACTCAGGAATTTCTTGCCTCACTGATTCAGAATTCAAGAAAGGTTAGGATATGAAGAAAGTTGTTTTAGCCTATTCAGGTGGATTAGACACGTCTTGCGCGATCAAATGGTTGCAAGATAAAGGATATGATGTTATCGCTTGCATTGCTGACGTCGGGCAGCAGGAGAATTTTGATGCGATTAAAAAGCGTGCACTCAAAACCGGTGCTTCGAAAGTGTATGTCTTGGATTTGAAAAAAGAATTTGTCTCCGACTATGTTTTTCGCGCACTCAAGGCCGGCGCGATTTATGAAGGAAAATATCTTTTAGCGACGGCGCTTTCGCGTCCGATCATTGCAAAACATCAGGTGGAGGTCGCACATAAAGAACATGCAACCGCTGTCGCCCACGGATGTACCGGTAAAGGCAATGATCAGGTGCGATTTGAGACGACAATCCGAATCTTGGATCCGAATCTTGAACAGATCGCTCCGGTTCGTATTTGGGAATTCAAAACACGTGATGAAGAAATTGATTACGCTCAGCGTCAGAAAATTCCGATCGATGTGACTAAAAAAAGCCCTTACAGTACGGACAAAAATCTGTATGGTCGAAGCATCGAGTGCGGAATTTTGGAAGATCCTTGGGCTGAGCCCCCGGAAGAAATTTATCAGATGACGGTGAGTCCACAGGATGCGCCCAATAAACCGACGTATATCGAGATTGAATTCAAAAAAGGCATTCCTGTCAAGGTCGATGGGAAAGCTTATTCACCGGTGGATTTGATTTATCGTTTGAATGAGATTGGTGGGAAAAATGGCGT
>JANLHA010000113.1 GCA_024653845.1 Candidatus Omnitrophota bacterium
CTCGCTTCGTCATCACTCGTCGAACTTGAAGAACAATCTCCTGAATGTCTTCTGAACGATCAATATGATACGCTGTGAAACGAATTTCCATCCGCTCTCGATCAAAAACCATCGCTGACGTGGCAACGTACTTACCAATGAATTGGCCATGACCAGACGTCCCTTGCCCGGGACCATCCCCCGTGTTTTCTCCAGCCACATCCAATCCGACGGGAACCGCAGCCATCGGGCGGTCCTCTTGAACACGAGTTACATCTCTGCCGGATTGTTCTGGAGCAACTTGCCGAGTCTCAACGGCATTCCCCATCTCTTCTGCCGTGAAATTCGTTCCTCCCGAGAAATATTTTCGCGGAATCAATTGCTTGGTCGCCGGATCGACTTCTTCTCGGATATAGTTGTAAACTCCCTTCTTAAAAGCCTGGAGATACTGATCGTAAATTTCTTGTTTGATGTTTGGATCGTCCAGATTAATCCCCGTCACTTTATTCTTTCCGACGTAAATTCTTTCTAACAGATTTCCTTTGAGGTTTTGTTTAAACCATGTGGCGAGAATAATGGAGTGATAAACCTGTCTTAACGGTGCGAAATGTTCGCCTTCATTCACTTCCTTTTCAATTGCTGGCAAAATGATCTGACGCACCAATTCGGTCAATTCTTGGCCTTGGGGTTTGACTTTGACGGGACGCTTTTCAATCTGTTCCAAATACTCTTCTTCCAACATCACTTTCAGATGACTCTGAATCACAAACGCCGTGTTGCCAGACTGGTCGACAATCGCACTCTCGGGAACAATCCAAACCTTATTGAATGTGTTGATGGGAATTTTAGTCGTTCCATAAGTTTCGTAAGCCTTCTGATAAATCTGCTGCCAAAACTTTTGCCCCAATTCTTTTTCTGGGTACATCAACGACGATGTGATTTGTTTGAGGATATAATCTTGGGCCAAAAGATCTCTCCCCATTTCAGTAACATCCAGCCCTTGAGGAATAATGCGATCTTTTTCCTCAGGAGAAAGGTTGACCCAAAGATTCTTCTCGGGCACCGTGAGAGCCGCAAGAAAATATTTGATCAAGCGGTTTGATGTGTCTCGAAGGGCCAATTCATTTTGAGATGCTGTCCCACCCAGGTCGAGAATGAAATCCAACCGGAAAGGATTATCTTCATGGACGCGAATGCCCCGCAAAATCACTGGGTCAAATGAGGGGCTCAAATTGACCATGGCTCCAGGTGCCGGAAGAGCTGAAAAAGACGAAATCCCTTGGGCATAAGACGGGGGAAGCACTGTCGTGCTCCCAAAAATGCACATCAACCCCAGAGCCACTCCTGGCTTGAATTTTCTCAAGTTGTGCGATAAAATTGGCATATTGGATTCCTTTAAAAAGGCAGACCTTACCCCTTATAAGTCAAGTATAGAATTTTTTAGAAATACTTTACAAGTCCCCCATAAAAATATAAATACATGTAAATAATATATTTAAGAAATTACTTTCCACCCCTTTTACTATTTCCCCCAGAAAGCCCTTTCTTATGTCATTTTCATTAAGCCATTTATATACTGGATTTCTGGATCTCATCTTCCCTCGCCTCTGCATTGATTGCAAAAAGAACCTCTCCTCCCATAATCTTTTCACAGAAGATGATTTTCAACTTTGCCTCTCCTGCCAAACAAAAATCATCGAAAATATTCCTCCTTTTTGCGAGCGATGCCCTTTTCCTCTCGAGCCGCAAAAAGAATCTAAGATTTTATGCTCCTATTGTCAACATTATCTGCCTCATTTTGACCGCGCATGGTCAGCCGCGGTCTACGATGATCAAATCCGTGACCTCATCCATCTTTTCAAATACCATTCCAAAACGGCGTTACGTCATTTTTTCACTCATCTTCTAACCAACGCCATCGAAACATATGGTCTTCCCGCCCGACACTGCGATCTCATCATTCCCATTCCCCTTCATCCCACGCGTCGTCGAGAACGAGGATATAATCAGGCGGAACTCCTTGTACGCGAACTATCTTTACAACTTAATATTCCATCTCACTTGCACAATCTCCAGCGCATCCGCAACACGCATCCTCAATCCCTTCTCAAACCAAAAGAACGCTGGACAAACATCCATGGGGCTTTTAAAATAGCCTCACCTTGGGAAATGAAAGATAAGAACATCCTTCTCGTCGATGATTTATATACAACGGGTGCCACCCTTTCTGAGGCAGCCGCAACCCTAAAACAGGCAGGAGCTCAAAAGGTTTTCGCCATCACCGTGGCCGTTGCCCTCTCATAAATTTATGCGGATTCTCCGATATTACATTTTGAAAGAATGCCTTGCTCCTTTTTTTCTTTCTTTGCTTGTTCTCTTGTGCGTCTTTCTTTTGGGAAATTTGATTCAACTTGCCCACTTGGTCATCAACAAAGGTGTAAGCCTCTTTATCGTCGGAAAAGTCTTTCTACTTTACATCCCTCTTTTGTTAGGCTACACACTTCCGATTGCCTGCTTGGTGAGCGTGATTTTAGGGTTCAGCCGTTTATCCGCTGACAATGAAATTCTGGCCATGCGTGCGAGCGGCATTCATCTGCGCAAAATTTTCTTGCCTCTTCTTTGCTTAGGGATCGTTTTTAGTCTTCTTTCGCTGATTCTCAATGATCGTGTGATTCCTTATTCTCATCATGAAAAACGCAAATTGCTTAAAAGTTTAGGAACAAATAACCCCACGGCTCTTTTGGAGCCTGGCGTTTTTATCACCGCTTTTGAAGGCCAAATCCTTTTCATTCATCGCATCGAAGAGAACAAGATGTACAACGTCGCCATTTATCAACCTCAGCCTGACGGGAAACCTACCCGAACGATCATTGCCACCCGAGGAGAATTCACACCGGTTCCTGATACGAACCAAATCAAACTCAAATTGATGGATGGAACCTCAGATGAACCGAATCTCGAGAACCCCGACACTTTTTATAAGCTCAATTTCAAGAATTTCTTTATGACCTTGGACCTTTCTGATAAAAAACAAGAACTGGACAAAAAACCGAAAAGCATGAGTCTCAAAGAACTGACGATTGAAAAAGAACGATTCCAAAAAATTTTTAACATTGAAGATGCTTCGCGCCTCGACACAGAAATTCATCGCAAGATTGCGTGGTCTTTTTCAGCTCTAGTCTTTGTGCTTTTAGGATTTCCTTTGGCGGTGATCACTAACCGACGGGAAAAGTCAGCCAACATGGTGATTGCCCTTTTATGCGCGGCAGTGTATTATCTTCTATCCTTGGGATGTGAAGCTTTGAGCATCGAAAAAATTGCCCCAATCACCTTGATCATGTGGGCACCAAACATTTTAGGAGTGATCATTGCCCTCTTTTTAAATTGGAAATTGTGGAAAACTTGACCTATGCGCATCCTTGACCGATACATGATCAAATCCATTGTGACCATTTTCTTGGGAACAATTTTGGTTTTCTGCTTTCTTTATGTTTTGGTGGATTCCGCGAGCAATCTCGACGAATTTATCGACCGCAAAATCCCGTTAACCATTTTGATTCAATATTATCTTTCGTATCTTCCTGTCATCATGGTCCAGACATCTTCCATTGCCTGCTTGATTGCCGTCCTT
>JANLHA010000114.1 GCA_024653845.1 Candidatus Omnitrophota bacterium
AGCAATTTTCTCAAGGGCAGAAGCAAGTCCCTCAGGATAACGGGTCAATCGAGCCCCTGTGGCATCGGCAAGATATTCTCGCCGTCGAGAAATAGCAAAATAAAGAAGTTGAGCAAAAATCGGGGCAAGAACAGCTAAAACCAGAGCCAAAATGACCATGGCAGCATTTCCGTTTCCTACCCGAGACCGCCCTCCTGAAGAGTATCTCGATCTTGATCCCCCATAATACATGCCTCTTAAAAAAACTTCCGAAATCAACGTGATACTTCCCAGCATCACAGCCGCCATCGCCATGAATCGCACATCATGATTAAGAATATGACCCATTTCATGGGCGACAACACCTTGCAATTCATCACGATTCATTTTTTCAAGAAGGCCGGACGTCACCGCAATAGCACTGCGCTCAGGCCGCAAACCTGTCGCAAACGCATTAACAGCAGGAGTCGGAATGATATAAATCCGCGGCATGGCAGGAAGATTTGCCGCGATTTTCATTTCTTCGACGACATTATAAAGCTGAGGATGCACCTCTTGAGTGATTTCCTGAGCTCCAGAAATGGAAAGAAGAATTTGATCAGCACTGGTCAAACTCAAAAGTGTTAAAAATCCCCAAATTCCCAGAGCGATGAAGATTCCGCCAATTCCTCCGTCGGGCGGGAAAAATGCTACCCCTATAAAATAGCCGAGAGCGATCAAACAGAAAGCCATCCCTGAAAAAAGAAAAAAAGATTTTCTATGATTGAGTCGAATCAGTTCCCACATAATTATTTTAGTTGAGTGTTGGGGGCAACCCCTTCGTTCACACGAACACCGTCTTGAACTAGAATTGAAAACCTTGTTGAAGACGGTGTCCGGAGTTCACTCAGAAGTTACCCCAACACTCATATCAATAAATATCAAAATCTTATAAAGTATCTTACGAAAAACTCACTTTAGGAGCTTGTCGCTGAGCCTCATCATCCACTTGAAAAAGCTGCTCCTGCTGAAATCCGAAGGATCCTGCAATCACATTGGAAGGAAACATTTGGATCTGATTGTTATAAAAGAGCACTTGATCGTTGTAATTCTGCCGAGAAAAGGCGATCTTGTTTTCCGTCGAGGTGAGTTCTTCTTGAAGTGCCAAAAAATTCTGATTCGCCTTAAGATCTGGATAACTTTCCACAACAACCATCAAACGTCCAAGTGCTTGGCTCAAGGCATTTTCAGCCTGAACTTTTTCTGTGACCGTTCCCGCATTGATCGCTTGTCCACGTGCCCTAGTCACATTTTCCAAAGTTCCGCGTTCATGTTGGGCATACCCCTTGACCGTTTCGATAAGATTAGGGATCAAGTCATGCCGACGCTTGAGCTGGACATCAATTTGCGCCCAAGCATTTTTCACTTGATTGCGCAATCCCACAAGCGAATTGTACGTTGCAATCACAAACAAAACAATAAGCCCGACGACAACTAAAAAAATCGCTAATCCCACCATATTTTTCTCCTATCCTTTCGACTGCATGCCTTTTCCAAACATCTCTTGTAACAAATTCAAAACTTTTGAAGATTGCCCTGAAGAACTCAACTGTAATATTTCTTCAAGTTCTCCGAAGTCAAACCACAGACCGTGATTTTTTCTACATTTATCAATCATGAGAGCCTTTCCTTCACTCTCACCGTAAAGAACTTTATCCATGGACTTCAAACAAATTGGACATTTCTTCTCTTTGTCTTTGCCAGCTTTCACAGAAGAAAGCAATTTTAAAAAACTTTCCTTTGTCTCTGCGGCCTCAAAAAGAATTTCCAACTCTCCAACATCCAACCAAATCCCACGGCATTGCAAACAATGATCAATCTCGACTTGATTCAACTCTAAAATGACCATGGACGTTTGGCAAATAGGACAATTCATTTTACCGTCGATCTCGCATCTTGGCCAAGAGTCGAAGAATTTCCATATAAAGCCAAACAAGCGTGACCATCAAGGCAAAAGCACCATACCATTCCATATGCTTGGCAGCGCCCTGAGCCGCACCTTCTTCAATGATATGAAAATCCAAAACCAAATTGAATGCCGCAATTCCCACAATCACAAAACTGATCCCAATGCTAACAGGACTTGAACCATAGAGAAACGGGACGGTCATTCCAAAAAAACTCAAAATCCAAGATCCTAAATAAATCAGGGCAATGGCACCCGTTGCCGCCATCAATCCTCGTGCAAAGTTAGGCGTGACTTTTACAATTCCTGTTTTATAAATGAACAACATGCAAAACATCGTCGCAAATGTCAAAGCGACCGCTTGAATCACCAGTCCCGGATAAGACGCTTCAAAATAAGCGGAAATTCCTCCCAAGAAAAGACCTTCACAAGCCGCATAAAGCGGTGCGGTGAACGCCGCCCATTGAGGACGAAATGCCGTAACTAACGCAAGAATGAATCCTGCAATTGCTCCCCCGAAAATCCATCCACTGAGTCCAGCCATCGCTTGCACTGCGGGCGCACCACTAACAGTAGGACTCACTTGAAGCAATTGGTTCCACACCCAACTCGCGGAAAGCACTAAAAGAAAAAACAGAGCAAAACATTTATTGATCGTGCCTTGCACGGTCATAACCTCTCCTGCACCGAAGGCGTGCTCTTTAGAGAATGTTTGAGGATTCAATATGGGATTACTCGTACGCATACAACCTCCTTTATAAAATTGACGTCGACCAATGATCGACACGTTTAGTTTTAAACAATGCCAGCGAATCGAATCGCCACCTGCATCACCAAATTAGTATAAATTCCCGCCACAACATCGTCCATCATCACACCCACCCCGCCCTTCATCCCTTCGAGTTTATTGACAGGATAAACTTTGAACATATCAAATGCGCGAAAAAGAAAAAATGTGGTGATCACCACTGGCCAGTTCCATGGTAAACCTAAAAATGCGATCATGACTCCTGAAACTTCATCGATGACAATACACGAGGGGTCTTTTTGACCCTCCAAACTTTCCATCCGGTCGCTGATAAAAAATCCTGCGATGGTGACAACAATCAAAACAGCAATATACATCAATAGATTGGCTTGCAAACAAAAACTCATGAGAACTGCGACAACACTGGCCATGCTCCCTGGAGCTACCGGCGAATATCCAACATAAAAAAATGTAGACAACATTTTTACCCAACGATCCGACGCCATACTTCTTAAGCCTTTCACATTATACGTCCTGACGTTTCTTGCTTTGAAAATACATCACACCTGAAATCACAGTTAAAAGCAAGGTGACGACCATCAATACCTGAATTAAAGACATCCAATAAGGCCCACCGGCGTTCCAGAAATTTCCGACGGAGGAATTGATGCTAGCCCATTCTCGCAACAGCAAAAAGGCCAGAATAAACGAAATCGTGACAATCTGGGTTACCGTTTTGAGCTTGCCCGCGCTTTCGGCCGCCAAAACATGGCCATGAAGCGTCGCTCGCAAACGTGAAAATGTGACCCCCACTTCTCGCACCAAAATGAAAAAGACCATCCACGACTCAATCAATCCCATATAAACAAAAATCAAAAATGCCGCGAGAGTCAAAAATTTGTCAGCAATGGGGTCCAGAATTTTTCCAAAACTTGTAATGCTATTATACTTCTTGGCGA
>JANLHA010000116.1 GCA_024653845.1 Candidatus Omnitrophota bacterium
GAAACCTTATAAATGATTTCTATACTTGCAATTTCTTGATATTGGTCCTTGATTAAAATGTCCATATATCCTTGACGTTCCAACATCTTGGATGCCAAAACATTCAATTTCAATTCTTTACCGATTTCAACAGCAGAAAAAAATTCTGCCTTAATCCGTCCTAGAACATATTTAAAGCATATTTTTTTGCTAGATCTACTAACATAATATAAAATTAAAGCAGCCTGGGCTGCGGCTTCAATAACTAAAGTCTCAGGGAAAACCTTTAAATGTTGGGAAAAATTCTCGAAAGGCCATTCATTAGAAGTAATATTTTTAATTGCAATAAGACTTTTCCCTTTTTGTATAGATTCTATTCGATCAATAAGAATAAAGGGATAGTCTTGCGGAAGGATAGATCTTATTTCTTGATAACCTAAAGTATGTGGGGCCACGCCGCTCCAATTTTTAAATAAAATTTAGCTGCTTAATAGCGACGAATTGATGTAATTATATAGATATTAACGCCTTATCGTCAAGGAAAAAGACTAGAACGTAGAGGTAGATAAAAAATGGCTTTGTTGTAATCAAAAAATAGATATGAGATACTTTCGCTCAATGATAGAATCATTTCCGTCTGAGTCCCTTCAGATCATAAATTATGATAAAGCCTAATCTTCTCTCGATCTCAAGCTTGTTAATTATCACCTCGTACCTTCCTCTTTTTATTTTTATTCTCAGAAATTCTAAAAACTTGCTATCAAGAATCTTTGCTCTACACATTTTTGCAGTCTTTATGTGGGGGGCTGGAGGCTTCTTCATATCTCTCGCACAAAATGCTCATCTTGCAGCCTTATTATGGAAATTCACCTACGTTTACATCACTTTTATTCCTATCTTTTTCTATCATGCCGTCCTTTTAATGGTCAAAAAACCTTTTAAAGTCATTCTATGGTCTATTTATCTTCAAGGAATTTTCTTTGTTATCGCCACTCTTACAAATCAAATGTTTGCAGGAGTCAGGCTTATCAATAATTCCTTTTACTGGTTTATACATAATAATTTATCTACTTTAGCTTTTATTCTTTGGACCCTTATTGTCTGCGTCGCCCATATGGGATTGATTCTCTATTATAAAAAATGTCATACAAAGGAACGAAAACAAACCTATGCTCTTATTATCGCAGTTATAGGATTTATTGGTGGTATTGGGAACTTCTTGACGGCATTCGGTTTTGACATTGCACCCTACGGCAACTTCCTCATCCCCTTCCACTCCATGATCATCACCTACGCCATTCTCAAACATCAACTCCTAGATATCAAATTCGCCTTCAAAGGAAGCATCATTTATTCCCTTTCAATACTTCTGATCACATCTATTTATGTTCTAGCTGTACTGATCTCTGAAAAATTTCTCCAACAAATGATTGGCTATCAGTCTACGTCCGTAAGTGTTGCTGCCGGACTTTGTGTAGGTCTCTTGTTTTTCCCGTTACGTAACGCCATTCAAAACATCGTCGAGCGAACCATCTTCAAAAAAACCCTCCCTGAAGCCATCCAAGAAAATGTGGCGCTCCATCAAGTTGCCGCTGAAACCGAAAGATTAAAAATGACCTCTCTCATGGCCAGTAGTATGGCCCACGAGATCAAAAACCCCTTAACTCCTCTCAAAACTTTTGGGGAGATGCTCCCCTCCAAGATGAATGACAAAAATTTCCTCACCAAATTCTCTGAAATTATCCCTAAAGAAGTCGATCGGATTGATAAAATGGTTACGGAACTTCTTCAATTTGCACGTCCTTCCAAACCACAACTTGAAACCGTGGACATCCATCAGCTCCTTTCTAACACGCTCAATCTTCTCCATCATGAATTTATGAGATACAAAGTCCAGGTCAAGAATGAATGGCCGCAAGAAGCCAAACTTTTACATATCGACCCCCAGCAAATCTATCAATGCCTTCTCAATATTTTTCTTAATGCCAAAGATGCCATGCCCGAAGGAGGGCAATTGATTATTAAAACTTTTGGAACGACGGTCCGAAAAGGCCTCTTTATGGCTCCAGCCTTTGGCATATCCATCGAAGATACAGGCAAAGGAATTTCTACCGATGAGCTCAAAAACATTTTTGACCCCTTTTATACAAATAAACCTCAGGGCAATGGCTTAGGCCTGGCGATTACTAAAGAAATGATCGAGAAACACGGCGGGACGATTGAGGTCAAAAGCAAGGTTGGCGAGGGGACGACGTTTACGATCAAATTGCCGATAGCGGAGTAATTTTATCAAGGATTTGAATTGTCTATAGCTCCATTCAACTTAAACTTATTTTCTATCTTTGCCTTTCTAACTTTCTTGGGATGCTTTTTCATAGCAGTTATTTTCTTTAGCTATGGGAAAGATAAAGCCACAAAAATCTGGGGATGGATGAATCTCGCGGTAGGCGGTTGGGCGCTATTCGTCGGGCTTGCGACGCTGATGAACGATGCCAAAACGGCTTATCTTTTATGGAGAATATCCCATGTCATTGGTATTTATGTTTCCATTTTCTTTTTTCATTTTGTCTGCGCATTATGCAAGCTAAAATTCAAATATTTTATTGGAATCTCATACCTTTATGGTCTCATTTGGGGATTCCTTGTTCTCAATAACAACGGCTTTGCCCTCCATAACGGTGTTTATTGGCTATACAATTCTTTCTATTACCTTGATGCGAAAAACTTACCATTTACGATGGCACTGTTTTATTGGTTTGCTCTTGCTCTCATTGGGTTATTCCGACTTTACTTCTTCTATAAAAATACTCCATCGAATAAGAGCTCCGATGCATTTATCATCGCCGCCTGTACAGCCATCGGGTATAGTGGCGGTGCTTCAACCTTCGTCCCGATGTATGGAGTCCATTTTTATCCCCTAACCATCATTCTCGTAGCCTTCTATGCGTTTATTCTTAGTTATGCGATCTTCCGTCATCAAATTCTTGAACTGAAGGTAATCTTTGAAAAAAGTTTAATTTACTCTATTCTCATTGGTTTGATTTCAGTCGTTTATATCATTTTGATATCGATTGCAGAACATTTTTTCAGAATCACTATTGGTTATACCTCGACTATTTTTAGTATTTTTATCATTTCAGTGATCGCTGCCATATTTGCTCCTCTAAGGAATCAAATTCAATTCATGATCGATAAGTTCTTTTTTAAAGGAACTCATCCAGAAATCGCTGAACAAAACGACCAGCTCCGCCAAAAAATTGCTCAAAGCGAGCGGTTCAAAATTGCTTCCACCATGGCCGGCAGCATCGCTCATGAAATCAAAAATCCTCTTACCACCATCAAAATATTTACGGAAAAACTCCCCGACTATCGAAACGATCCTGCGTTTCTATCCAAATATTCTCAGCTCGTTGGACAAGAGGTCGAACGCGTTTCAGAGCTAGTTAACCGCCTGATGGACTTTGCCAAACCCGCAACGCCTCAGCCTCAACACATCGATATCGTTTCCCTTATTAACGAGACCCTCGAATTTGCCAACAACGATATCAGCAAACATTCAATTAAGATTGAAAAAAACTTTAACCTCAAGACTCCCATCCTCGTCAATGCCGACCCCAACCAGCTTCGACAATGCTTTCTCAACCTCTTTCTTAACGCCAAAGAAGCCATGTTGCCCAACGGAGGAATCTTGAACATCACCATTTCAACCCCAAAGAGTGATGTTATCGTCGAGACGAGTGATACGGGCTGCGGAATTGACAGCAAAGATTTGAAAAGAATTTTTGAGCCCTTTTATACAACCAAAGATACAGGCTCAGGGCTGGGGCTCTCGATTACAAAAGGTCTTATCGAGGCCAATGGCGGGAAAATCGAGGTGCGGAGTCAAAAAGATAAAGGAACGACATTTATCGTTAAGTTTCCTTTGATAAATTCGTTATCTTAAAGATGTTTTTCTAGAAATTTTCGTGGTCTTAAAACTTCAATATTCTGATATCCCGATACTTTAAGAAGATGCTTATCTCCACTCACAATAAGCCTTGTGCCACTTAGCAAAGCACAATGAATAAATTTGTCATCTTCTGGATCTTTGCATATAGATTCCAATGATTTCTGGCCAGAGCACATTTCTGAAGACAGCAAAAGAAGATCAAGGATAGGCTCGATAGAAACGGTGGGATATCGACTTTGAAGCTCTCCAATCGTTGCTCTGTATTCTTGAAAAATTTGTGGTGAAATCACCAACTTAAATTTTCCCTGATTCCAAGCCAGAAGGATTTGCCGCGGTGGTCCTGAAGAGAAAAAAATTGCAGAGACCAAGACATTTGTATCTAAAATAACTTTCACACTTTTGTTCGGACCTTTTTAATCGCTTTCTTAATATCAGAACGCTTCAGCCCAGCTTCCCGGGCTTGATGAGATGCATCATCCAACAATCCCTGGAATTCCTTGTTTGAAGGCGGTACAATCGTCTTGAAAATAATCGCGTCCCCTTCTCCTATCACAACAAATTGCATTCCTGGCTTTAACCTTAACCTCTTACGAATATCTTCTGGGATAACAACCTGTCCCTTAGAAGTTAAACGAGTTGTTGAGAATGTCGCCATCTGATTACCTCCTATTGTATAATCTTACTAGTAAGATTATACAAGAATCATCACGATAAAACAACAGGCAAAATAATCACATTCTTCAGAAATCATTCAACAGAAACTTCTTCTTTCTTCTTCGATGGTAAGAATTGCACATTTGAAGCTACAATCTTCAGACGGCTTCGCTTTTGCCCCTCAGACTCCCACTGATCTTGCTTTAAACGGCCAACCACAACAACAGGGCTTCCCTTTTTTAAATATTGGTTGCAATTCTCCGCTGAAGGTCCCCAAACATCCACATCAATGAAAACCGTTTCCTTTTCTTTCTGCCCATTAGAAAGGTACGTTCGATTGCTCGCCACCGCAAACGACGCCACTTTCTTACCGCTTGCGATTTCCTTGAGTTCAACATCGCGGGCCAAATTTCCACCAATCACAACACTGTTGATTTCAACACTCATTTGAACCTCCTGTGGATTTTAAAAGGGGAATTGTTTATCCGGGGATCTCTGAAAGGATTATCTTAAATAACAACAAAATT
This sequence comes from Candidatus Omnitrophota bacterium, assembly GCA_024653845.1. Taxonomy (GTDB): domain Bacteria; phylum Omnitrophota; class Gorgyraeia; order Zapsychrales; family JANLHA01; genus JANLHA01. The sequence continues at coordinate 5,110 of JANLHA010000116.1, forward strand.
TTTATTGGTGCTCAAACCTTTATCGAAAGTATACGTTTTCACATTACGCAAAGCACCCATTTCTCCAATCAAGGAGTCATAAAATGGTTGCCCTTTCTTAGCTTTGGCCAAAGCCAGTCGAACAGCCGTTTCATTTTCAATATAAAACTCATCCGCATTCAAAATATTTTCTAATGCGCCCAAAATCTGCTCATCTTTATTTTCATAAAAACTTCTTAATACACAGTAGGTTTCCCATATGACTCCATAACTGATAAAAATTTCTTCTGACCCATATTTTTTAATCAAATTTCTGGCTTTCTCAACAAGCTTTTTATCATCATTACTGATCAAACGTATTAAAATATTGGTATCAATCGCGATTTTCATTTTAATTTCTTAGCTTTCTCTGAAAAAGCCTGCCGACGAATTCTTTGAATGTCTTTTGGCTTGATTTTTTTGACACTCAGTTCAGGATATTGGCCAATGAGATCCAAGGCAGACAACTTCCCTGTCATAGATTGGAGTTCAACATGATCATCTTTTTCTTCAAAAGCAATCGTATCTCCAGGATGTACTCCCAGCTTACGCATAATACGAATAGGGAGAGTTATTTGTCTTTTAGCTGTTAATTTGGCTTGAGCAATCATCATAGGAAAATCCTCCTTGTTTCTAAAACAAGGATATCTGACAAATTCCTT
>JANLHA010000117.1 GCA_024653845.1 Candidatus Omnitrophota bacterium
TGGCCTGTCCGAACAGACCATCATCAATATCCCCCTAGCAAAGTCATGAGTGTCGCGGATGAAAAAGGCAATTTGCAAACCGGATTGATTGTCAATTCCCTGATTGCCAGTGGATCGGTGATTGCGGGGGCGGAAGTGACTGGGTCTGTTTTATCGCTCGACGTTCATGTCGGACGAAACGCGGTGATCACCAATTCGGTGATCATGGAAAGTGTTGTGATTGGTGAAAACGCTAAAATCAAAAATGCCATTATCGACAAGCAAGTCGTCATTCCACCCAATGCCCGTATTGGGTATGATGCGCAAGCGGACCGTCAGAAATTTGTTATGACGACGTCGGGCATTGTCATTGTGGCAAAGAAAGAGGAAGTGAAGTGATTGTTAAGCCCAAAATTCGAGGTTTCATTTGTACCACCGCCCATCCTGTAGGATGTGAGCGACATATTGAAGAACAGATCAACTACGTCAAGAAAAATCCTTCCATTAAGAATGGTCCGAAGAAAGTTTTGGTGATTGGGGCATCGACGGGATATGGATTGGCTTCTCGAATTGTCGCTGCTTTTGGATGTCGCGCATCGACGATGGGAGTTTATTTTGAGCAGCCCGCTGAAAACAAGCGTACAGCGACCGCAGGTTGGTACAATGCTCAGGCTTTCCAGAAATTTTCGAAAAAAGAAGGTTTGTATTTTAAGGATTTCAATGGAGATGCATTTTCAGATACCATCAAGCAGCAGGTAATAGATGCCATTCGTCAGGATTGGGGCAAAGTCGATTTGATCATTTATAGTGTTGCTGCTCCTCGACGACTCCATCCAAAAACAGGACAAGTTTCCAAGTCGACACTCAAGCCCATTGGACCTCCTTACACGAACAAATCTATTGATTTCATGAATGACCAGATCATTTCAATCACGCTTCAATCAGCTACCCCCGACGATGTGCAGCAGACCATTGACGTTATGGGTGGAGAAGATTGGGCCATGTGGATGAATGCCTTGGAGGAATCTGGCCTTTTGGCCGACGGTGTGATGGCCATTGCCTATTCGTATATTGGGCCTGAGGTCACAACACCTGTTTATCGTAATGGCACGATTGGTGCCGCCAAAGAGCATTTGGAAACCACCGCGCGTCAGCTTAATGATCACCTTCAGAAGACGTTTAAGGGCCATGCTTATATTTCCGTCAATAAAGCCTTGGTCACTCAATCCAGTTCAGCGATTCCTTTCATTCCTCTTTATTTCACCATTTTAATGAAGGTGATGAAGGAGAAGGGATTGCACGAAGACTGCATCCAACAGATGTATCGTCTATTTGCTCAACGAATTTATTCGGGTGGCCCTGTTGTCGTTGATGCTGAAGGCCGTATTCGTGTTGATGATTTTGAAATGCGAGAAGACGTTCAGCGAGAGGTCAATCAACTTTGGGAAAAAGTGAGCAATGAAAATGTTTTTAAAGTTGCGGATGTCGAAGGGTATCACAAAGATTTCTTAAAACTTTTTGGCTTTGGAATCCCCGGCGTTGATTATGAAGCTGACGTCGAGACATAAAGGGTAAATAAAGATTGACGCTTACAGGATCTTTGCATAGGATGAAGTTAAGAGTCAACCTCAAGGAGGCAAAGCCATGACGCAAAAACGCACTGCAATCGACATCGAAAAAGACATCAGGGAATTAGTTGCAGAAATTCTTGAGACCGAGCCTGAACAAATCCGAGGAGATGCCAAGTTTGTAAAAGATTTGGGAATGGATTCGATGATGGCTCTGGAAGTTTTGGCTTCAATTGAAAAAAAATACCGCATCATCATCCCTGAAGATAAGTTGGCCCAATTTGTTGACCTCAATACAACCGTTGCCATTGTTAGAGCAATCATGGACCAATAAGAATGTATTTCAAGCGACTCGAAATTTTTGGTTTCAAATCGTTCGCCGATAAAACCACGTTGAATTTTGAACCTGGAATTACCGCCGTTGTCGGTCCTAATGGTTGCGGCAAAAGCAATATTTTTGATTCGATCCGATGGGTATTGGGTGAACAGAGTGTCAAAGAATTGCGCGGTTCGGCCATGGAAGATGTCATCTTCAATGGGACCGACAAGAAAACTCCCCTTGGGTTTGCTGAAGTCAGCCTGACTTTTTCCAACGAAAATAAAGTTTTGCCTGTTGAATATGATGAAGTGACCGTGACCCGTCGCCTATTTCGTTCCGGAGAAAGTGAATATCTCTTGAATAAAACGGCGGTACGCCTCAGAGACATTGTTGAGCTTTTTATGGGCACGGGGGTTGGTGCCGAAGCTTATTCGTTGGTGCAACAGGGGAAGGTGGATTTGGTTGTGAGTGCTCGTCCGGAAGATCGACGAATCATTCTGGACGAAGCTTCGGGAATCACCAAATACAAAGCCAAAAAGAGAGAAGCACTCAGCAAGCTTAAAGAAACTGACGATAATTTATTGCGGATCAATGACATTGTTATTGAAGTCAAGCGGCAGATTTCATCTTTGGAGCGACAGGCTAATAAAGCCCGACGGTATAAGAAAGAATTTGAAGAGCTGAAAGCTTTTGAAATTCAGTTGGCTCGGCATGAGATGTCAAGTCTGGAAAGTCAAGAGGAGCAGATCCGCTCTCGTCGCCAAAAATGGCAAGCGCAGCAAGACATTTTGGCTCAAGAGCTTAAAGAATTTAATGAATCTTTGGAAATTGAGCGGAATGTTTGGGCAGATTTGGAAGATAAGAT
>JANLHA010000121.1 GCA_024653845.1 Candidatus Omnitrophota bacterium
TGATGCGGTGACAACGGTGAGCCCTACGTATGCAGCAGAGATTCGGACTCCAGAAAAAGGATGCGGGCTTGACGGAGTTTTGCGGACTCGTCGAGATGGGGTGGTTGGAATTCTCAATGGCCTGGATGAAGAGATTTGGGATCCCGCGACGGATAAATTTTTGGAGGCCAAGTATTCTGCGCAGGACGACGCCAATAAAGCTATCAATAAAGAGAAGTTGCAAGAACGGATGGGGCTTCCTAGAAAGAAGGATGTTCCGGTTTTTGGTTTTGTGGGGCGGTTAACACATCAAAAAGGGGTGGATTTGATTTTGGATTCGATCACGCATATTTGCCAGAAGGACGCACAGGTTGTCATTTTAGGGATTGGGGAAGGAAAGTATCATCACATTCTTAATGCTCTTCTTCGACGACACCCTCAAAAAATGGCAATTCATCTGGTTTACAATGATCCGCTTTCGCATATGGTGTATGCAGGGAGTGATTTCTTCTTGATGCCGTCGGTATTTGAGCCATGCGGGTTGAGTCAGATGATCAGTTTGCGTTATGGAACGGTTCCTTTGGTTTTTCAGACGGGAGGTCTTGCCGATACGATTGTTCCTTTTCCTGGTGCAGGAGCCAATGGTTTGATGTTTAAAAAATATGAGACGGAAGAATTCATTCGAATGATTGACCAGGCCCTTCAAGTTTATCGCAACCCTTCGGAAATGAACAGTTTGGTGAAGAATGCTTTTGCAACTCATTTTGTTTGGGATGAGGCGGCAGAACAGTACGCCCAAGTTTATCAGAGGATCAAAAACTAAAAATGTACGTCATTGGTCTTACGGGTGGAATCGGAACAGGAAAAACAACAGTTGCAAAAATATTTGCAGAGTTGGGAGCGAAAGTGATCAGTGCTGACCAGCTGGCTCGCCAACTCATTGATAAAAATGGAGCATGTTTCTCAGCGGTTGTTAAAGGTTTTGGAAAAAATATTCTTGCCGATGGAGCAATTGACCGCCAGAAATTATCCCAAATTGTTTTCAATGATTCCCGTAAACTTAAAAAATTGGAGAAAATCATTCATCCTCGAGTGAGGAAAGAAATCAGCCGTTTCTTGGCCGCTTCTGCCAGGACGAAAAAATATAAAGTTGTAGTTCTTGAAGTGCCACTGTTGTTTGAAGCTGGATTTGATCATTTTGCTGATTTGCTTGTTGTTGTGAAGGCAAGGTCAGCCCAGCAAATTCAGCGGGCAGCTCGATCGCTTGGATTGTCATCTAAAGACGTTCGTCAGAGAATTCAAGCTCAAATGCCGATGAGAGAAAAAGAAATTTTAGCCGATGTGGTGATTGATAACAGCGGTTCTTCAGCGGCAACAAAGAAACAAGTGAAGCAATTGTGGGGGGAAATTAAGGGTATTTAAGTATGGTTTATAGTGAAAAAAATAAAAATCAGGGGGGAAAGAGTATGGTGAAGTCGTCATCAAAAAGTACTGAAAATGAAAGTAAACCGGAACAGCTTGAGAAAAAAGTTGTTGAGGAGAAGAAATCTCCCGACGTTGAGCGAATAGAGAAGAAAACGAATGGTTCTTCTGAGCAGCTGGACATCAGCAAGCTCAAAGACATGGTGATGCCGGAATTGACCAAAGTTGCCAAAGAAATGGGCTTGGAGGGAGTTAGTGGACTTAAGAAGCAAGACTTGATCTTCAAAATTTTGCAGAAAAAGGCCGAAAAAGAGGGCATGATGTTCGGTGAGGGCACTTTGGAAATCCTTTCAGAAGGATTTGGATTTTTGCGAAGCCCCAATTATAATTACTTGCCGTGCCCGGATGACATTTATGTGTCACCGTCACAGATCCGTCGATTCGATTTGAAAACAGGCGATCACGTCAGTGGTCATATCCGTCCTCCGAAAGAAGGCGAGAAATATTTTGCCTTATTGAAAGTCGAGGCGGTGAATTATGAGAATCCGGAAAAGAGTAAAGAGAAAATTTTCTTTGATAACTTGACGCCGTTATACCCGAATCAGCGCATCCGTTTGGAAACAACCCAGAACGAAGTTTCTACGCGGATTGTGGATCTTCTAACGCCATTAGGAAAAGGACAACGCGCATTGATTGTGGCTCCACCCTATAGTGGTAAAACGGTTCTTTTACAAAAAGTCGCCAACTCGATTATGCATAATCACCCGGAAGTCATCTTGATTGTGCTTTTGATCGATGAGCGTCCTGAAGAGGTGACTGACATGCAGCGCAGTGTTAAAGGTGAAGTCATTGCTTCGACCTTTGATGAGCCTGCTGAGCGTCATGTTCAAATCGCTGAGATTGTTTTGGAAAAAGCTAAGCGGCTTGTTGAACACAAACGAGATGTTGTCATTTTGCTTGATAGTATTACTCGTTTGGCCCGAGCGTATAATACGGTTGTGCCTCACAGTGGAAAGATTCTTTCCGGTGGTGTGGACTCCAATGCGCTTCATAAGCCGAAACGGTTTTTTGGTGCGGCACGAGCGATTGATGAAGGTGGAAGCTTAACGATCATCGCCACCGCGCTTGTTGATACCGGAAGCCGAATGGACGAAGTCATCTTTGAAGAGTTCAAGGGAACGGGTAACATGGAACTTCAGTTGGATCGTAATCTTTTTCAGCGTCGGATTTATCCTGCAATTGATTTGAAACGTTCCAATACTCGTCATGAAGAGCTTTTGATGAGCCCAGAAGAATTACAGCGCGTTTGGCTCTTACGCAAAGCAGTCAATGATCTTAACTCTGCAGAAGCTATGGAGCTTTTGATTGATAAGATTTCAAAATACAAAAGCAATAAAGAGTTCTTAGAGAAAATGAATCAATAATCGTGACATTTGTCACATTTTAAGGAGGTAGTCATCATGAAGGCAGAGATTCATCCTAATTATGAAGTGACCACCATCACCTGTGCGTGTGGTGAGGTCATTCACACTCGTTCGACGAGAAAAAACATCCGGGTCGAAATTTGTTCCAAATGCCATCCGTTTTTTACGGGTGAGAAGCGGTATGTGGATTCGGCTGGACGTATTGAACGATTCAAACAGCGTTACAAGAAGTAGCTTAAGAAAAGTAGAGCAAGATCAGTGTTTCTCTTATAGAGAAGCCTGATCTTGTTTTTTTCTATAATTGATCAAATTTGGTTGGTAAGGACAACCCCTTCGCTCAGAGATTGCCCTTACCAACCAAGGATAAGATTATTAGAAATGAAGCGGAGATGGGAGTAATTCCTGAGTGAACTCCGGACACCGTCTTCAATAAGGTTTTTAATTCTAGGGAAAACGGTGTTCGTGTGAACGAAGGAGTTGCTCCCATCTCCGAAAATGATTTATGACCGACCGAGCCATTTTAGACAAAGTTAAAAAGAAAGAAGAGCGGTATCTCGAGTTGGAAAAACTTCTGGGAGACCCTGAAATCATTGCTGACCAGGGGCAATACCAAAAGCTTGCCAAAGAGTTTTCCGACTTGGGCCCTGCCATGCAAACATTTCGGCAATACGAAGAAGTTGTCAAACAAATCGCTGAGCTTGAGCAGCTTTTGCAAAGTGAACATGATCGTGATTTTGAAGAATTAGCGCGTTCTGAATTGAAGAGTTTGCAGGAACAAGTGGGCTCTTTTGAAGAACAACTCAAAGATATTGCTTATCCCAAGAAAGAAGAAAAAGACCGTGATGTGATGATGGAAATCCGTGCTGGGACGGGCGGGCAAGAAGCGAGTCTTTTTGCGGCAGATCTTTGTCGGATGTATACCAAATATGCTGAGAAAAAAGGCTGGACGGTTGAGGTCATGAGTATTCATGAATCTGAAAGTGGTGGGTTGAAAGAAATTGTTCTCTCGGTCCGTGGCAAAGGGGCCTCACAGCGTCTGAAGTGGGAAAGTGGCGCGCATCGGGTTCAGCGAGTTCCGGCAACTGAAGCGTCAGGCCGGATCCATACTTCGGCAGCAACAGTTGCGGTTTTGTTTGAGCCTGAAGAGGTCGATATCAAGATTGATCCCAAAGATTTGAAAGTGGATGTTTTCCGTTCTTCGGGACCAGGTGGGCAAAGTGTTAACACGACCGATTCCGCAGTGCGATTGACACATCTTCCGACGGGGACCGTGGTCGTTTGTCAGGATGAGCGTTCTCAGCTGAAGAATCGGATGAAAGCCATGCGTGTTTTGCGCGCACGCATTCTTGATAAAATCGAACAAGACAATTGTGAAAAGACTAGTAAAGAACGTAAAGCCAAAATTGGAACAGGGGACCGCAGTGAAAAAATTCGCACGTATAATTTTCCTG
>JANLHA010000124.1 GCA_024653845.1 Candidatus Omnitrophota bacterium
ATCCAAGCGGTTGTCTTGTTGGCCAAATTGAAATATCTTGATCAATGGAACCAGATGAGAAGCGAGCGCGCAGCCTATTACAATGAAATTTTCAAAGATTTAGATGCCGTGAAAATTCCTCACGTGGGCAAAGATCGCACCCATGTTTTTCAGACCTATGCCATTCGAGTTAAGAATCGTGATCGAATTTGCCAAGAGCTTCAAAAACAAGCTGTTGGTGTTTTGATTCATTATCCCATTCCTTTGCATCTTCAGCCGGCCTATCAAGAGCTCGGATACCGTCGGGGAGACTTCCCGGTTGCCGAGGCGGTCACTAGCGAAATTCTTTCCCTGCCGATGTTCCCTCACATCTCCAAAGAGCAGCAGGATGAGGTTTATCGGCGTCTAAAAAAAGTCCTTTAGAGCATTGATTCTTCTTCCTTTTTTCGAGTATACTGTTGAAGTCTTTTAACCCTATTTGGGCTTTGGGCCCTTGAGAGAGAGTTTTTATGAAAATTCCTTTGTCGGTGGTGATCCTTGCCAAAAATGAAGAAGACAACATTCGTGATTGTATTGGAAGTGTGGCGAACTGGGCTGACGAAGTGGTGATCATCGACGATGAAAGCACCGATCGAACGCCAGAAATTGCTCGTGAACTTTCAGCCGTTGTGTATCGGAAGAAAATGGTCAATGAGGGAATCCACCGCAATTGGGCGTATACGCAAACCCGCAATGAATGGGTTCTCAGTTTGGACGCTGATGAGTTGGTGACACCGGAATTGCGAGAAGAAATCGGCAAAGCTATCACGGATCCACAATGCCACTATCAAGCATTTTCCATGCCGCTCAAAACGTATATTGGAGATTATTGGGTGCAATATTCCGGGTGGTACCCTGCCAGCAAAATTCGTCTTTTTCAAAAGAGCCGTTTTCGTTATGAAGAAGTGGAGGTCCATCCCCGTGCCTTTGTCGACGGTGATGCTGGCAATTTAACGAAAGATATCATTCACAAAGGGTATCCGGATTTCGGACATTTTTTAGCGAGCTTGAATCGTCAAAGCACTCTGGAAGCCCAGAAATGGATCAAGAGTGGCAAGAATGTGACATGGGTTTATATGGCACGACGAAGCATCGGCCGGTTCATGAGAACGTTTATTCAAAAGAGGGGATTCAAAGATGGATTTGTAGGATTCATGGTGGCGTATTTTGCTTCGCTGTATCAAGTGATGAGTTATGCAAGATACTGGGAAATGAAACGAAAACAGAAGTGAGAATATGAAGATTGTTTTTTTAGATCGAGATGGCGTGATCAACGAATTTCCGGGCAATGGCAATTATGTGACCAAGGTCAAGGATTTTCATTTCATCCCGGGATCCATTGAAGCCATTCGACGGTTGACAAAGGCTGGATATACGATTTTCATTGTTTCCAACCAGGCCGGTGTCGGGAAAGGCGTGTACACTCAGAAGAAATTGGATCACATCACCCGGAATATGGTTCGTGCGGTTCGTCAAGCAGGGGGCAATATCAAAAAAGCTTTTTATTGCACTCACAAGAGCGATGTGGGATGCTGGTGTCGTAAGCCAGGAATTGGCTCGATCCGCCGAGGATTGGCTTTGATGAAAAAATCCATGACCGCCGCATCCAAAACTTATTTTGTGGGGGATACCGGCATCGATGTTCAAGCAGGACACAAGGCTGGATGCAAAACCATTTTTGTTCTCTCCGGACGAGAAGATCGTCGCTATATACGCAAGTGGGGCGTTCGTCCCGATTATATTGCTAAAAATCTTTTAGAAGCATCAGAAATTATTCTTGCTAAAACCTCAAGGTCCAAACATTCGTGAAAATCCTTGTCATTCATGCCACAGCAGGGGCTGGTCATCGCAAGGCCGCTGAAGCCGTCCATCATGGCTTTGTCACTAAAACGTCTCATCCCACAACGATCATCGACGCCTTGGATTACACATCTCCTTTTTACAAAAAAGCCTATAGCCAGACATATACATTTTTGATTTCTTATTTGCCGTGGGTTTGGGGCGCTATTTTTGAATTGATTGATCAGCCGGCTTTGGTTCCAATCGTCAGGTGGATCCGTCGGTGCCAAAATGCTTTGGTCGGAAGAAAACTTTGCCAATATTTGATTCATGAACAGTTTGATTGCATTGTTTCAACGCATTTTTTCCCTAACGAAGTGGTTTCGGCATTGAAAAAAGAAAAGAAAATTTCTTCCAAACTCATTTCAGTTGTCACAGATTTTGATGTTCATACGATTTGGTTAGGCAGTGGGGTGGATTATTATGCGGTCGCATGTGAATGGACGAAAGAAAAAATCAAAACATTCGGGATCTCTGATGAAAAGATTTTCGTCAGCGGGATCCCAACCCACGAGACGTTTCAGGAATTCTATCAAAAAGAAATCATCAGGCAAAAATTGGGATTGGTCGAAGATGCTTTTACGGTGCTTGTGGCGACGGGTTCTTTTGGGATTGGCCCGATTGAGCAAATCGTAGATTCTTTTAAAGATGTTCAAATTTTGGTGCTCTGTGGGCATAACCAAAGTCTTTATGAGCGGCTTAAGAGAAAAGAATCACGCCTCATTCATGTTTATCCTCTGGTTCGCAATATGCATGAGATGATGTCGGCTTCCGACGTGATGGTCACGAAGCCCGGCGGCTTGTCAATTGCGGAGGCCTTGGTCAAAGGGCTCCCGCTGATTTTTTTCAATGCCATTCCGGGGCAGGAAACCAATAACGTGAAGGTCCTATCTCATCATGGTGTTGGGCTGATGCCCAAATCCGTTGAGCATATTGTTCAAGCCATTCAAAGTCTCCGTGATTCTTCTGAACATTTTGATACTGCGGTCCAAAAGATAAAGACCCTCGCCCGCCCCGATGCTGTCGAAACCATTCTCAAATTGGCAATCATATGAGTTCGTTGAAGAAGTCGGTTGCTCAAGTTGTGGTTGGATTGCCTGTGGAGGGCCCTTTCGATTACCGTGTTCCTGAGGAGTGGCAGGACCGCATCAGCGTGGGCCAACGGGTACGCGTATCGTTTTTGAACCGCTCTATGGTTGGATTTGTTGTGGGTCTGCTGGCCAAAAGTTCTTTCCCGCAATTGAAGCCTATTCTTCAAATTTTGGATTCATCTCCTGTTTTAGATGGCAAAGCTCTGGATTTGGCTCAGCAATTCTCACAGCATTACGGATGTTCCTGGGGAGAGGCTATGGAAGTCGCTCTTCCGTCGGTATTGCGACAAAAAAAGTTGATTGAGATTTCTATGGCTGCGAAGAAAACGTCGATGAGCAGCGGCTCTCAAAGTCGAATCACGTTGTGTCATGACGAAGGGAGATCTCAACGCTGGGTCTTCCTCTTAGAAAAAATCCAAGCGGCTTGGGAGCGAGGCGAGGATATGATTTTTCTCGTTCCTGAGAAAATCCTGATTCATCAAGCGGTGAAGTTTTTGAATCAACATTTGAGTGCGTCTCAAAAACGAGAAATCGCGATTTTTGACAAGGATGCCGGGCCACGAGAAGAATTGGAGGAATGGATCAAGGTCAAAGAAGGCAAAGCCCGTCTTGTGGTGGGGACGCGTTCGGCATTGTTTGCGCCTTTGGCCAACTTGGGATTGATCATCATTTATGATGAAGAGAACTCTGCATATAAGCAGGAACAATCTCCAGCTTATCATGTTCATGAGGTCGCGCAGATGCGCAGCAAACTCGATCAAGTAGAAATTATTTTTGTGAGTTCGGCTCCATCGGCAGAAGTCTGGTCCGAGGTTAAAGACCCTTCCAAGCAGTATGTGCATTTTTCAGAGAAAAAGTGGGCGCCCATTCAATTTATTGATTTGAGCTATCATAAGCTTCAGGGAAGGTCTTTCCTTTCGTTTCCTTTGCAAAATGCAATTCAGCAAGCGTTGACGACTCACCAAAAAGTTGTGTTATTTCTCAATCGTAAAGGGTTTCATACGCTCATCCGTTGCAATCAATGTGAATATGTTTTGAAGTGTTCAAATTGTGAGACGAATCTTTCTTATTTTTATGACAAAAAAATTGCAATTTGTCCCTTGTGCCATCATTCACAAAATCCTCCAAAACTGTGTCCTGGATGCCATGGGAATTATCTTCGCTATTTGGGCTCCGGAATTGAGAAAATCGAGAGTGAAATGGCGCGGGTTTTTCCGGGAGTCAAAGTCGCAAAATTTGATCGGGATACAAAACATATTCCTGCGCAAGCGGATATCATTGTGGGAACACAGGCGGTTTTAAAAGCGTTGGATGGTTTTCCTG
>JANLHA010000126.1 GCA_024653845.1 Candidatus Omnitrophota bacterium
TAGCTGTAACCTCGCGATGTCTTCAAACTTTTCGATATTATGAACATTCACATCCTTGTTAATGCGACGAATCAAGCCCTTTAAAACCTTTCCGGGACCGATCTCAATAAAATTCTGAATTCCGCCATTGACCATATTCTCAATGGAGATGACCCATTGGACCGAAGACGTGATTTGCCGCGCAAGATTACAACGGATGGCTTCTGGATCGCTCGCGGGCTTGCCATCAACATTACTCACAATCGGGAATTTCGAATTTTGAAAATTAAACTTCTCAAGCTCCTGAACAAATTTATCCGCTGCGGGCTTCATCAATGAGGAATGAAAAGCCCCACTCACATCAAGGGGAATCACGCTCTTAGCTCCAGCTTCAGCTAATTTCTTTGCAGCCTCATCTGATTTGTCAGCGTGGCCTGTGATCACAATTTGTTGGGGAGAATTGAAATTCGCCACCTCAGCGCCGGTTTGCTGGCAAATTTCAGTGACCTGAGGACGTTCAAGCCCAATGATTGCATACATTTTTCCTTTACTCATCTTACAGGCCTCTTCCATCAACGCAGACCGTCGAGAAACTAAACGCAACGTATCTTCAAATGAAAGGGCTTCCGCCGCAGCCAATGCCGTACACTCCCCCAAACTCAATCCCGCAGCAAAACACGGCTCTATTTTCTCAAAAATGGGATGGGCTTCCAAAGCTTTCAGCGCGGCAATGCTCATCGTAAAAATAGCTGGCTGACAATATGCGGTCGAAGTCAATTGCTCGGCAGGTCCTTCAAAAATGACTCTTCTTAAATTGTTTTTGAGAATGTTGTCGGCTTGATCAAAAATGGTTTTGGCTTGCGGAGATTGCTGATAAAAATCTTGCCCCATCCCTACGTATTGAGCACCTTGACCAGGAAAAATGAATGCAACTTTCATATGTCACCATTTCACAATATTTGCAGCACTGACCAATCCCGCACCAAATGTCACGAGAGCCACATTGTCGCCCTTCTTGATTCGCTTCTGCTCCAAAGCTTCACAAAGAGCAACCGCAATGGATGCCGCGGACATGTTGCCGTATCGATCAATGTTGATAAAAAATTTTTCTTTGGGGATTTTTAACTTTTTAGCGACCGCACTGATGATACGATCATTGGCTTGATGCGGAACCACACAATCGATATCCGAAAGATTCATTTTTGCTTTTTTCACCGCAACATGCACGGCCTCGGCCATCGAATTGACCGCAATTTTAAAAAGTTCCTGTCCATGCATCACCACGTACGGGACACGCATTTGATTGCTCCTCTGATCGCAAGGGTCACGATCGTCGGTCTTGACTGACATCAATTCGCCAAATTCTCCTTGCGCATGCAAATATTCCGAAACAATCCCTCGAGAACCACTCACGGGCGTCAAAACACAGGCCCCTGCCCCATCGCCAAACAAAACACATGTGCTGCGATCATTCCAGTCAATCAAAGATGTGATTTTTTCCGAGGCAATCACGAGAGCATTTTTATAAAGACCCGTTTGGAGAAATTGCTTGGCCGTGGTCATGGCAAATAAAAATCCTGAACACGCTGCACTGATGTCAAAGGCCGCAGCTTTTTTAGCTCCAATGGCTTTTTGAACTAAACACGCCACCGATGGGAAATTACTATCAGGGCTAATCGTTGCCACAATGATCAATTCCACATTATGAGGAGAAATCTTCGCACGTTCAAGCGCATGCAAAGCAGCCTTGGTGGCCAAATGACTATTCTTCTCACCTTTGCCAGCAATGCGTCGCTCTTTGATTCCGGTACGGGTCATGATCCAATCGTCAGTGGTTTCAACAAGTTTTTCTAAATCAGAATTTTTTAAAATCTTCGATGGAACAAAATACCCTACAGATTTGATCGCAACATTTTTCATCCTTCAATCTCTTTGCGTAATCTCGTTAAAATTCCATGCTCAGCTTCTCTCAGGCCTGCTCGAATCGCATTCTTAATGGCTTTGGGGCCTGAACGTCCATGGCTGATCATGACATTGCCATTGACCCCTAAAAGCGGTGCCCCACCATACTCTGAATAATCCGCATAACGTTTGATATGCTCAAGTCGCGACTTCATCAAAAATGCACCCAACATCGCAATGGGACTTTTTTTAATTTCACGCTTCAAAAGCGCACCAGCGGATTCCATCAATCCTTGCGAAACTTTGATCAAAGCATTTCCCACAAATCCGTCACAAATGATGCAATCAAACTTGCCGGAAAACAATTCATTCGGCTCGACGTTACCCATAAAATTGGGCAAACGTTCCGACATCATCTTATGCGTCTCTTTAACGAAATCTGTTCCCTTGGTCGATTCTTCTCCAATATTCAAGAGCCCGATTTTGGGATTCGCAATCTCTAAAATTTCATTGGTGTAAACATTGGCCATCAATGCCGATTGCAGAAGATGATGTGGCTTCGGATCCGGATTGGCCCCAACGTCAATCAAAAATGAAAAACGATTCAAGGTAGGAATCACCAATCCAATGGCAGGACGCTCGACACCTGGGAGCATTCCTAAAAGAATCGTCGATGCTGCGACAACCGCACCGGTATTCCCAGCGCTGATGAATGCCTTATATTCTGAATTATCTTTGAGAAGATCAACGCCAATAGAAATGGAAGAATTTCGTTTCTTTCGAACAACAACCGTTGCCGATTCATCCATAGCAACGGTTTCTGGAGCGTGAATAACTTTAATACGTTCTTGCGGATAGCTATATTTTTTTAACTCTCGACGAACTTCTTCTTCAATTCCAACCAAAGTGACTTCAACATCAAATTCCTTAACGGCCTCTACAGCCCCCGCAACAATAGCAACAGGAGCATGATCGCCCCCCATAGCATCTACGACGACTTTCAAGATCTAATCCCCCTTCTCTGTGAGGACACAGTTCTAACGAAAATATCTATTCGCAGAGTTTGTATTTGGATAAGCTGCGCCAAGCCTATTCGTGCTTATGTTCCTTGACACGACCGACTTGAACAATCTGCACACCTTTGTAGTGTCCACAAAATGGGCAAACGCGATGAGAAAGAATCGGCTTTGCACATTGAGGACAAGCACTCATTTTGGGGGTTCGCAACTTCCAATGAGTTCTACGTTTGCGTCCACGTTGCTTCGAATGTTGTCTTTTTGGTAAAGGCATCTTTCAACTCCTTGATCACTCTTTTTTATGACACATACATTTTTCATTATTGAGGTTAACGCCACAGTGAGGGCACAAACCTCGACAATCCTGCTTACACAACACCACTGAACTGAGCATCATGATCATCTCTTGACGGATATCATCTCCCAACTCGATGAATTCTGTCGTCGGAGAAACCGTAAAGCACAACTTGAAATTGTCATGCCGCTGAGATTTGATTTTTTCAAGACATCGCGCACAAACAAACTCATACGCTCCATCCACTTCCACATTCGCCAAAACCGCGCCATTGCTTCGCTCCAACTGAGCGGACACTTCCCAAGGACTCACACACTTGCAACTCTGATCTTCGAAATCGATGTCTTTGAGTTCAATCCTTTTCTGCAACTCGTAACCTTGCGCAGAAATATTTTTAAGAAAAACTTTAATCATGCCCTTATATATCTTTTAACTTCTTTTTCAATCGTGTTTGAACAAATTTGGGAACAAAAGAAGAAACATCGGCGCCCAATGACGCGGCTTCTTTCAATAGCGTCGAAGAAAGAAAAGAAAATTTTTCGGATGGCATCAAAAAAACCGTTTCCACATTCGGCGCTAACCGACGATTGGTCAATGCCATTTGAAACTCGTATTCAAAATCCGAGATCATTCTCAACCCCCGGATCAATACTGCGATTTTATTTTTCTTAGCAAAATCAACAACCAAGCCTTGAAATTGCACGACTTCAATCCCACGAATTCCTCGGGTTGCTTCCTGCAACATTTTCACCCGCTCATGGATATCAAAAAGCGGTTTTTTTTGCAAGTTATTAGCTACCGCCACGACGACTTTGTCATACATGTGAGCGGCTCGCTTAATCAAATCCACATGGCCTAAGGTCACGGGGTCAAAACTGCCGGGATATAATGCAACCCTTGGCATATCTTCCTAACTCCCTGTCTTTTAGAATCTTATGAGCATTGGTAAATAGACAAAGAAGAATTTCCGTA
>JANLHA010000130.1 GCA_024653845.1 Candidatus Omnitrophota bacterium
AGGCCATTTTGGCAGAACACGGCATTCGGGCCCACTCGTCGATGAGAGAAGTTGTGAAGGAAGTTGTTTCCTTGCAGAATTAATGATTCAATATAAAAAGATTTGAGGAGGGTATCATGGCTATTTTGATTGATGAAAACACCCGGTTGATTGTTCAAGGCATCACGGGACGCGACGGATCGTTTCATACGAAACAGATGTTGGAATATGGGACCAAGGTCGTCGCTGGGGTCACTCCCGGCAAAGGCGGGCAAGCGGTAGATGGTGTGCCGGTTTTTAATACGGTTAAAGAAGCGAGGCAGGCCACGGGAGCGAATGTAGCTGTCATTTATGTTCCGGCGGGATTTGCCAAGGCAGCCATGCTCGAAGACATCGACGCCGGAATGGAATTTGTGATTTGTATCACCGAAGGCATTCCTGTTTTAGATATGGTTGAAGTGAAAAAAGCTTTAGTGAAAAGCAAGACGCGTCTTTTAGGTCCGAACTGTCCAGGTGTCATTTCTCCGGGCAAATCCAAAGTGGGCATCATGCCGGGGCATATCCATACTCCGGGTCCGATTGGGGTTGTTTCGCGAAGCGGAACGCTCACTTATGAAGTGGTTTATAATTTGACATTGAGTGGTTTGGGGCAGTCGAGTTGTGTGGGTTTGGGAGGAGACCCGATCATTGGAATGCGATTTGTCGATGTTCTGGATCTGTTTATGAAAGACCCAGAAACTCGCGGGATTGTGATGGTTGGAGAAATTGGCGGGGAGGATGAGCAGCTGGCCGCGGAATATCTCAAGTTGCATCAAACCAAACCTGTCGTCGGATTCATTGCTGGAAAGACCGCGCCGAAGGGCAAGCGCATGGGACATGCGGGTGCGATCATTTCTTCTGGAGATACAACGGCCGAAGCCAAGGTTGCGGTCTTAGAAAAGGCGGGTGTGCAAGTAGCCGACTTTCCTGACGAGATTCCCGCGATCCTTAAAGCGAGATTATAAAAATTGCACCCGGTCTTTTCTAAAAAGATATAATGATTTTCGTTTCACACAGGGGCTTGGATGAAGAAATTGAAAAATATTTTTATCTCCTCCATTTATCAAAACGCTGGCAAAACCACTGTTTCCCTCGGCCTCTACAAAATCTTTCGTGAAAAAAATTTGAAGACCGCTTTCTTGAAACCCGTCGGGCAGCAAACCGTTCGCGTCCAAGAACAAGATATTGATAAGGACTCGTATTTGATCGGTCAGGTATACCAATGCCAAAAACGACTGAAAGAAATGAGTCCAGTTACCATTGGCCATGGATACACGGAACAATATATTTTGAGCCCGCAAAAAGACGTTCTGCGCGAAAAGATTGAGAAATCCTTCCAAAGCCTCTCCAAGGGCAAAGACGCGATCATCATCGAAGGAACAGGTCACGCGGGGGTGGGGTCCGTCATTGATCTTTCCAATGCGGAAGTGGCGAGCATGTTGAAATCCAAGGTCCTGATGGTTTGCGAGGGAGGCATTGGTCGCAGCATCGACGAGATCATGCTCAACAAAGCATTGTTTGATTTGAAAGGCGTTGAGATTGTAGGTATCATTGTCAATAAGGTCCTTCCTGAGAAATATGATCGGATCAAAAAAATTCTTGAACGCGGATTGGCCAATCAGGGCTTAAGGCTTTTAGGTGTGATTCCCATGGATCCGTTGCTGAGTGCTCCGACCGTTGGGCAAGTGATGAACTTGCTCAACCTGGAATTGGTTTGCGGCAAGCAAAGTCTCAATCGTCGCGTGAAAAACACCATTGTGGCGGCGATGGAGCCGTATAACATGGTCAATTACCTCAAAGATGGAACGATGGTATTGACTTCCGGAGACCGCGTCGACAATATCATGGTGGCCGTGAGCACCTATCTTGTGATGCGCGGCAAGCGTACCCAAATTTCTGGAATTATTCTGACGGGTGGCTTAACACCGAATACCAAAATTTTGGAGTTGTTGGAAAAAAGTAAAATTCCTGTTTTGATCTCCTCCGACGATACTTATACGATTGCTGGCAAAATCGAGAACTTGATTTGTAAGATTCAACGAACCGATCGAGACAAAATTCTTGAGGCGCGGCAGTTGGTGAGGCAATACGTCGACGTAGAGGAGATTTTAAAAAATTTGTGATGAAGGATGCGATCTATATCCTTGATGGAATGCGCACGCCCCTGGGAAGCCCCTTTCGCAGTTTGAAAGATTTCTCGGCGGCACAGTTGGGTGGGTATGTCGTTGAACGCTTGGTCAATCGCAATCGAATCCCGCCGAAGACCGTCGAAGAGCTCGTTTTGGGCAATACAGTTTCTGCAGGATTAGGGCAAAACCTTGCACGCCAAGTTGTTTATTTGAGCGGGCTTCCTTTAACCATCCCAGCTTATCAAGTTAATGGAGTTTGTGCTTCAGGATTGCAAGCCGTCATTTTAGCCACCCAGACATTGTTAAGTTTTCCTCGTCCAGGAGGCATGATTGTCGTCGGAGCGGAAAGCGTTTCGCAAGCCCCGCATTTGGTTTCAAACGAAGATGTCCAATTGGGCGATAAGACGGAAATCGATAGCGTGATTCATGATGGATTGCGGTGCATGATCACGGGAAAGCATATGGGCGAATTGGCAGAAGATATGGCCCATCGGCATAAAATTTCTCGCAAGATGCAGGATGTCTATGCCAGAGGAAGCCATCGCAAGGCTTATCAGGCAAGAACGGATGGATGTTTTATCGACGAGATTGTCCCTGTGAGGATTGGGAAAGGAAAGTATCTTGATTATGATGAGCGGATCCGAGAGGATGTTCCGCTTAAGCAATTGGCAGCCTTGCCATCGGTTTTCCGTCGAGGAGGGTATTTGACCGCAGGCAACTCTTCGCACCCTTGTGACGGGGCAGCGGGGGTCCTCTTAGCCACCGAAGAGATGGTAAAAAAATACCGGTGTCGACCGCGTGCAAAAGTTTTGTGTTATGCAAGCGCGGCAGTTTCTCCCAAAAACACGTTTGCCGACGCTGCGAAAATGGCCATCGAAAAATGTCTGGCGCAAAGTGAACTCAAAGTGAAAGATGTCGATTTGTTTGAAGTGGGAGAGGCTTTTGCCGCCCAGGCCATCTTGACTCAAAATAAGCTCAAAATTCCCGATGGTAAATGGAATGTTTGGGGTGGAGACATTGCGTTGGGTCATCCTTTTGGCGCGGCGGGATTGAGAATTTTGGTGACATTGCTACATGCTTTGCGACGAGAAAATAAAAGGCGAGGCGTCGCCTGTGTTTGTGCGGGTGGCGGAATGGGTTTGGCCATTGCCATTGAAAGGGTCTGATCGTGCTCAATCCTTCTGACGAAAAATATCTTGTTAATCATCCGATTGTTCATAAATATCGAATCAAGCCAGATCTTTTACGGTTCCGGTGGGTCCGTTACATCAAAGATATTTTTATCAATGAACGGATTGTTGAGGTTCCCTTTGCCTTGCAGGCGCTGAGCGGGCTTTCTCGAGATAAGAAAATTTTGGATTTAGGATGTGGCGAAAGTATTTTGCCGTTACAACTTGCGGTCTTGGGTTATCAGGTCACAGGCCTGGATTGTCGGGAATATCCGTATCCTCATCCCAATCTTTGTTTTGTTCAGGGAAATATTTTGAGCCTGCCATTTGCTCCAGAGAGCTTTGACGCGGTTTTGAGCATTTCAACGCTTGAACACGTCGGACGCGGATCATATCAGGACCCGGTTGCTGAAGATGGAGCCGACAGCCAAGCTGTCAAAGAAATCGAGCGAGTTCTTGTCAAGAACGGGCTTTTCATTCTCACCATTCCTTACGGCCAAGCCAAGGTCACGCCTCATCAGCGCATTTATGATGAAGAAAAACTCCAGCAACTTCTCAAATTTTTTGAAATTGAAGAAAAACGTTATTTTGTCAATTTTCGAGAAAAGGGCCGATTGAACCATTGGCAAGAAATGGATATTGACCGAGCCTCTTGTGTAGAATTTGTTCGTTATACCGACTGTGTGTGTCTGGTGAAGGCGCGAAGAAAGTGATTGTGGTTGATCTCAAGAGCAGTTATGATAGTGCTGATTTTTTGACCCTAATTTTTATTCATCTTGAAGGCGATGAATAAAATTGCTTTATTCACTTGGGCGGCTTATTTGACGTTTCTTGTCTTTCTTGTTTTTGTGAATTTTTCTCCTCGACGGAAGACAGTGTAATTTTTAGGGGTTGTTCTATATGGACATCGCACTGATTACTGGGTCAACAGGATTGATTGGGTCCGAGGCGACTCTTTTTTTCTCAAAAAATTTCCGTGTCATTGGAATTGATAATGACATGAGAAAATATTTTTTTGGTGCGCAGGCTTCGACAGCATGGATGAAAGGCTTCTTGGAACAAAACGCCAAGAATTATCAACATCGTAATATTGATATCCGTAACATTGCCGAGCTGGAAAAAATTTTCCAAGAATTTCAAAAAGACATCAAGCTGATCATTCACACGGCTGCTCAACCATCTCACGATTGGGCTGCCAAAGAGCCTCTTACTGATTTTGGCGTCAATGCCAATGGAACGTTGAACCTTTTGGAGATGACTCGGCAGCATTGTCCGAACGCGGTTTTCATTTTCACAAGCACCAATAAAGTTTATGGGGATCGGCCGAATGCGTTGCCGGTCGAGGAGCTTCCTAGCCGCTGGGAGCTTTCTCCGTCGCACCCGTATTATCCAGGAATTGATGAGGGGATGAGCATTGATTTTTGCACACACTCCTTATTTGGTGCTTCAAAGGTGGCGGCAGACATCTTGGTCCAAGAATATGGGCGGTATTTTGATATGAAAACAGTGGCGTTTCGGGGCGGGTGTTTGACGGGCCCCAATCACTCGGGAACCATGTTGCACGGATTTTTATCTTACCTGATGAAATGCTGCGTGACGGGGGAGACGTATCAATTGTTGGGATATAAAGGCAAACAAGTCAGGGACAATATTCATAGCTATGATTTGATTCAGGCGTTTGAGCATTTTTACCAGTCTCCTCGTCGGGCGGAAGTCTATAATATGGGAGGCGGCCGAGCGAACAGTTGCTCTATTCTTGAAGGAATCCAAATTTGCGAAGAGATCAGCGGAAGAAAGATGAAGACGGTTTTGCGGGAAGAGAACCGTGTCGGAGACCATATTTGGTATATCAGCAATCTTCAGAAATTTCAAAGTCACTATCCTCAATGGAAACAGCAATTCACCTTGAAACAAACGCTTCAAGAAATTTATGAGAAAAATGTTGATCGCTGGCAAGAAGCAGCGAAAAAGTGATGGTTAAGGGAGGATCTATGTCGTCGATTCCACAAAAAGAATTTGTTCGTGCTCACTTTGATAGCATTGCCCATGATTATGATAAGTGGAAGAAAAAGAACGCGTATTATTATCAGAACGTTAAAGCGTTTGTCACACGAAATGTCCGGCCGGGGAGCCGGGTCCTGGAAGTGGGGTGCGGAACCGGTGAAGTTTTGGCTTCGATCAAGCCGTCTTATGGAGTTGGAATTGACATTAGTCCCGAGATGATCCAGCGCGCGACGGAGAAGTTTCCTCAGTATAAGTTTTTTGCCGGTCCCGTTGAAGAGTTCTCTACTGAAGAGAAATTTGATTTTATTGTGATGGTCGATGTGGTTGATCACGTTTATGACGTGATGGATGTTTTTCAAAGCCTTTTGCGATTGTGTCACGCGGAAACAAAAATTATTTTGACGACGATTAATCCGTGGTGGGACCCGATTTTGTCATTCATGGAAAAATTCGGGGCAAAAATGCCAGAGGGGCCACATAACTTTCTTGAAATTGATGATATCAAAAGGATTATTGAGCTTGTGAATTTTTCAGTCAACTATTCCGGCTATCTTTTGCTTTTTCCTAAGTACATCCCGATTCTTTCTTATCTGGCGAATACGATCGGCGTTCGCCTTCCAGGAATCAGAAAGCTTTCTTCGGCTCAATATATGGTCATTCAACCGACCCCCTCCCCGTCGACAAATCTTGGATTGGGATGTTCGGTCATCATTCCTTGTTATAACGAAGAAGGGAATATTGAAAAAGGCATCCGTCGCATTCCATCCATGGGCAAACATACTGAAATCATTGTTGTTAATGATGGAAGCAAGGACCGCACGGCGGACGTGGTTAAGGGGTTGCAAAAAGAATTTTCAAATTTGAGATTGATTGAGTATTTTCCAAACCACGGTAAGGGGTATGCGGTGGATCAAGGGTTTAAAGCCGCAACGCAAGAAGTGGTGATGATTTTGGACGCGGATTTGTCGGTCCCTCCCGAAGAGTTGCCGAGATTTTTTGTTCCCTTAAATCAGGCACGGTGCCAATTTGTCAATGGAACGCGAATGGTTTACCCTATGGAAAAACAAGCCATGCGCACGCTCAATTTGTTTGGGAACAAAATTTTTGGGATGATCATGGGTTTTATCACCAACCAATATTTGACTGACACCCTGTGCGGGACCAAAGCGTTTTATAAGAAAGATTATCAATACATTTCCATGGGATTTGATCGTTGGGGAGATTTTGATCTGCTTTTTGGAGCGGCAAAATTAGGTAACAAGATTTTAGAAATCCCGGTGCATTATAAGTCCCGCACGGCTGGTGATTCCAAGATGAAAACTTTCCAACATGCCTTGCATTTGTTAGGTGCCTGCATTCGCGGATTTAAGGAATTGGTTTTTGTTCCACGAACATAATATCTTTAAAATGATGGATTTGCGATCTTTAAGCGGATGATCCTTGGGTCATCCGCTTTTTCATGCGCTCTGGTTTTTTGAGGTCTTATAGGATATACTTTCATTAATTTATATATTATGAAAAACTTTCTTCATCGTCCTATTTCGCTGATCGCCCTTTTTTCTTTTGTCTGGGGAAGTGTTTTTTCGCCTGGCCTGGGATGGGCCCAAAGTACGCCCGCTGGGGGACAACGGGTTTCTTTAACTGCAGTGTATCATCCTCCTCTGATTAAAGGACTTACAATCCACCAAGAAAATCCTTTGCTTTTTGATTTCATTGTTGATAACGGTCAAGACCATCTTCAGGGTCAAGCCTTTGAAGACGAAGCAACCAAAATGATCAAATATTTTTTGGCTTCACTCACGGTTCCTGAAAGTGATCAATGGGTCAACCTTTCGCCAGAAGAACCCGACCGGATCATTCCCGGACATTTTGGACAGACCGAGATGGGCCGCGACCTTTTGGCCCAAGATTATCTTTTGAAGCAGTTGACGGCGTCACTCGTTTATCCGGAAGAAGAGTTGGGACAGAAGTTTTGGAAGCGGGTGTATCAAGCGGCTCAAGAAAAATTGGGAACGACACAAATCCCCGTAAACACGTTTAATAAGGTTTGGATTGTGCCGGATAAGGCAAGCGTTTACGAGAATGAAGGAAAAGTTTATGTTGTCGAGCGAACGATGAAAGTGATGTTAGAAGAAGAGTACCTTGAAAAATATCAGCCTCAAGACGCGCAGTATTCGAAAGCAAAAAAAGATCAAACCCGAGAGCTGATGTCACAAATCATCCGAGAGATCATCGTGCCGGAATTGGAGCGCGAGGTCAATGAAGGAAAACATTTTGCGACGTTAAGGCAAATTTATAACTCCGTCATTTTGGCGGTTTGGTATAAAAAGAATTTGCGTGAAAATTTGTTGAGCCAGGCTTATGTGAATCAGAATAAAGTGGCGGGTGTTGACCTTGATGACAAGCAGGCCAAAGAAAAAATTTATCAGCAATACCTCGAGGCTTTCCGTCGAGGGGTTTACAACTATATCAAAGAAGAAGTGGATCCGGCGACAAAACAGATCATCCCGCGAAAATATTTTTCGGGAGGTGCGACCGTTCCAGTTGCAATTCGAGAATACGGAGTGCAGACAGCAGTGGTTACAGAAGGAGCGAATGAAAGGGGAGGAGATCTTCAGAATGTGAACGTTGCAGTGACTGATCGCACGGCCGTTCAATCGCGTGACGCAGATGGCCGTAATGAGGGTGAAGGCGAAGGCGGCCCGGCGCTGCGAGACACGGGCGAAGAATTGAGAGATGATCAGAAAAAAGTCGTCGACGATGCGGTTGCTCAATATTACGGAAATGGGCCTCGTTCAAATGATCAATGGCGACGAGAAATTGTAGTCGGAAGCGAAGAATATCGAAAGTTGGATCCTGAAGGGAAATTACAAGCTTACGAGACCAGGCGACCTGGTAAAACAGACATGGAAGAAGGCGTGAATATTTATGAATTGAAAGGCTTGGAAGAACTCATTGCTAAATTGGCGGCCGAGCGGGGGGTTCTAGTCCCGACGGGACTTATGACTCATCCGGGTCGCAGTCGCGCCAATATTTATCTGGATCCGAAGTGGTTAGCAACGATTCAGGGCAAATCTCGACGATGGCGAGCTGCTTGGGCAAATCATGAATTGATGCACATTGCCCATCG
>JANLHA010000133.1 GCA_024653845.1 Candidatus Omnitrophota bacterium
AAATCATACGGAGAAGAAAAAAAGTCAATGCCTCGCTTTTTGCAATATTGAGAAAGCTCCTGATGCCATTCTCGAGGGAATTCCGCATCTTTGTACACTTCATAAACCGGCTTCTTCCATTTGGCCTGAAATCCGGATTTCAACCCTTCAAAACCTTCTTTCGAAACAATTTTATCCGCCGAGAAACATTGGAATTTCGCCGCATCAGCCCCACACTCTCTGGCCAAATCAATCAACATCTTAGCGCGCTCGAGACTACGGTCGAAGTTGGATCCGATCTCAGCAATGACGTAAGTCGGTTCGCCTTCTCCGATCCATCGTTTTCCAATTTTGATTTTTTTCATCCCTGACTTCCTCCTAATAAAATGGTTCTCCCCATCGCCATAAAAATTTTCCAATTGGATTTGATTCTCTTCCCAAATCTCGAATGATCTGCCCTTTCATGGACCGTCACACTTTCTTGAACAACGCGGTATCCCTTTTTCTTAGCATTGAAGACCAGCTGGGTCCCAATCGACGAAATCCTGTCAAAATATCCCACATCTCGATACACATCCATACGATAAACTTTGAAGCCACACAAGGGATCATCAATATTGGCTTTGGCTTTGGCAACTAAGGCATAAAGATGTTCCGTTACACGAGCATATCTTGGCCTTTTCCCGACGACAACATCGGCCAATTCCCGAAGGATGGGATCCACCAATCGCGGGATATCTTCCGGATGATGTTGGCCATCTGCATCAAAGGTGAACACAATGTCCGCGTTTCGTTCATTGGCCAGAGCAAATCCATCAGCAATACTTCGGTCATAACCCAATATTCTCGGATGTGACACCAAAACCGCCCCTTGTTCCTTGGCATTGATCGCTGTCTGGTCCTTCGACCCATCATCGACAACAATGATCTCATCAACATGGGGCTTGACCCCCTGGATCACTTTCGCAATGGTTTTTTCTTCATTGAGGGCGGGAATGATTGCAATAATTTTTGGTTTCATGAGACCTCAAGCTTTCCACATATCTGTTATCACGCAATTCTTTCATTTCTTTCAATCCTTCATCAACCCCCGGCAAACGGATTCCTAGAATCTTCTCGGCTTTTGAAACATTCAAAGATAAATTCTTTCCTCGTCGAGCTTTTAAGGAAACCTCATCCACGCTGACCGATTTGATCAGACGCTCGTCGAGGCCAAAAATCTTGGCTAACCGATGGGCAAACTCCAACTTGGTGCAAGACTCTCCACCCGCCAGATGAAGAATTCCCTGATATTCAACTTCTTGCAAACGAAATACCGCTCGCGCGAGCGCGTTAACCAAAATCGAAGAGAAAAACACATCCTTGAAACCTGGGAGTTCCTGATGCCGCTCAAGTTTATCCAACATCCATTCGGCCAAACTGAATTTATGAATTTTATTCCATCCGAAAATATTCGTGCGAGCCACACAAGAACGTGAAGCAATGGACAACACCTCTTGCTCGGCTTTTAATTTCGTCTCTGCGTAGACGCTAAGAGGATGGACTTCATCTTCTTCCCGATAATGTCCCTTTTCCCCATCAAAAACCGCGTCCGTCGAGATATGCGCTAAATATGCATGATGCTTCTTCGCAAACTGGGCAACATTCACACTCGCCAAAACGTTTTGACGATGAGCATCCTCAGGACGTTCTTCACAATGGTCAATATTGGTCAACGCTGCCGCGTGAACAATGTAATCAGGCTTAATCGAATCAAGCTTGTCAAATTCTTCACGGTTGGTCAAATCCATTTGAACAAATTTAACGCTTTGCAATTGCACCGGATGCTGCCAATACGTCGAGTAAACCTCCCAGCCATCTGTAGCAATCTTTGCCAAATTGCTGCCCAAAAGTCCACTCCCACCTGTGATCAAAATCCGTTTCATGCCTTGATCCTTTTATTACGCACAGAAACTTCCTGATCTTTTTTAAGTGATTTCAAATATCCTTCATCACGAATGATTTGAGCATTGATCTGTTCAGCCTCAGGATGGTCTTTCAAAAATTTCAAAATTTCATCCATCCCAAAATAAGGATTTTTCACATACAAGTGATCGAATAAAATTTGCAAGAAACGATAATCTTTGTCTTCATCGAGCGTCCAGCGTTTGTCCGACAAATTGGACTTCCCCTCAAAAGAGATCACTTTGAATTGTTCTTTATTTTTCTTGAGATACGGCGTGACGTGCTCTCGTTCAGAAGATAATCGTGCCTCTTTCCAAGCCTTCTCCAACGCCTGGGAAGAAAACACTTCAATGTCCTCTCCGTTGGGAAATGTCTCAACGAGTGTGTTTGAACAATAATCCACTTTGACTTGAAAATATTGTGTCACAATCTGGTCAATGAGTTTTGGATCAATCACTGGACAATCCGCTGTGATCCGCACAACCGTTTTGGCTTTGAATTTCTGAGCGGCTTGATAATAACGATCCAAAACATCATTCTCAGAGCCACGATAGACTTTGGCCCCACAACGAATCGCCAATTCAACCAACGGCGTATCTTCATCTTTTTCGGTGGTGGCTAAAATGACGTCTTGAATGGTTTTGGCTTGCTGAACTCGACGAATCACATGTTCTAAAACAGGCTTATCGGCCAAGGGCAAAAGGACTTTACCAGGAAGGCGACTTGAGCCCATTCGACTTTGAATGATCGCGCAAGCTTTCATTTAGACGGGAATGTCATCCATGGCCCAACGGGAACGCTCGACATCATAATCTTCGATGATTTGTTCGACGAGTTGTCGAAGATCTTCCACTTCAAGCCACTGATCATTGTTATCGGAGGAGTATCTAAAATCTTCTGGGCAAGTCTGGGCCTGACCTCCATTATAACTCTTTAAAAGATCTTGACGTTTTTCAGGATCGGTCTGGACCACAAAACAATCTTTGAACGCAACAGTATTACGGGCTTCATCTTCACCGATGAGAATTTCATGAATTTTTTCTCCCGGGCGGATGCCGACATTTTCTTGCTCGCACTCCGGAGCAATGGCAGTGGCCAAATCCACAATCTTCATCGACGGAATCCGAGGAACAAAGATTTCCCCACCCTTCATCTTGGGAAAACAGGCCAAAACAAAATGAACCGCCTGGTCCAACGTGATCCAAAACCGTGTCATCCGTGTATCGGTGATGGGAAGAATTCCAGTCTTACGACGCTCTTTAAAAAAGGGAACAACAGATCCTCGACTTCCCAAAACGTTTCCATAACGTACGACGGAAAACCGGGTATCTTGATTCCCTGCATACACATTCGCCGCTGTAAAAAGCTTATCGGAACACAACTTTGTCGCGCCATACAAGTTGATCGGGTTACACGCTTTGTCCGTCGAAAGGGCAATGACTTTTTTAACATTATTATAAAGTGCGGCATCAATGATATTCATCGCGCCCATAACATTCGTTTTGATAAATTCTTCTGGATTATATTCGGCTTTGGGCACCTGCTTTAAAGCGGCGGCATGAATAATATAGTCGACATTCTTGAAAGCTTGATCTAAACGGCCACGGTCACGCACATCGCCCAACCAATAACGCAAGCATTCATATTTATTAGGGCTCCATTCTTGAGCCATTTCAAACTGTTTGAGCTCGTCTCGGCTAAAAATGATGAGTTTTCTTGGCTTATAATTCTCCAAGATAATCCGAACCATTTTCTTTCCAAAAGATCCGGTTCCACCTGTGATCAAAATGATTTTATCGTTAAACATGTTCCATCCCCCTCTTAAAGTTAACTCAGCGACTGCCTATTCTACTACTATCATTATTTTTTATCAATCGATAGTTCCAGGTGTCCACAATAAGCCCAATCTAACGGAATTTAATCTTTTTCATGGCAAAGCCACACATTTTAAAGAGCAAAAGGCCATGATAAAAACGTCTAATCTGAGTGGTTCCATAGGTTCGTTCTCGATATCGAATGGGCAATTCCAGAACCTTGAGATTGAGTTTGACCGCGCCAAAAATCAAATCAAAATCGCCAAAAGGATCAAAGTCGCCAAAATATGCACGATTCGCGGCAATTTCTTGATATTGATCCTTGAACAGAACTTTAGTTCCACAAAGCGTATCTTTAAATCGCTGACCCAAAAGCCATGAAAAAAATATCCCAAAAAATTTATTGGCCAACATATTTAAAAAACGCATCGCTTCCTTTTCCATCGGATAAACCAATCGACACCCATTAATAAATTCTCCTCGGTTGGAACGGATCGCGTCATAAAATTTTGGTAAATCCTCCGGTGCGACTGTCAAATCCGCATCTAGAATCATCAAAATATCCCCTGTCGCGTGACCAAACCCCACCCTTACCGCGTCGGCCTTACCGCGTCCGACCTGCTTGAACAACTTGATATCTTTGTCGAAATATTTTTGGATGATCCGCTCAACCTCTTCATAAGTCCCGTCTTTAGAGCCCCCTTCGACAAAAATGAATTCTTGATGTTTGCCAAACGAAGGTGTACGAGTGACCGCTTGTTCAATATTTCCTTTTTCGTTCCGGCACGGGACAACAATCGTCACCGAAAAATCTTCCATCGGAGAGAAAATCGGCCGAGCAATCACAAAATGGTTTAAGGTGAGCGCATTGATAATGGGCAACTTGGCGACGAACCGATTCAAAATATAACTGACACCCCAAATATTTTGGGGACACAAAATGCTGCGTTCCCATCTGACGTCTTCATAACCGGCCAATGTTAAAAAGTTGAGAACATCTTCATGGGTTACCCAATTCTGAATTCTCTGAGGAATTTTCATGTGCCACTTCTCCCCCATTTTGAGCAAGTATTGCCAAAAATAACTGTAATACTCAATGATGATCCGTGTTTGAGGATGACAAAATCTTTTCAAATCCAAGAGCAGCTGTTGGATATCTTGCACTTCTCCCAAGAGACCTGAGAGAATCACATAATCAAATTTTTCGGGAAGCAACAAATCTTTCACTTCCCCGGCAAAGAATTGCAAATGAGGGAACTTTTCATGAGCCGCGGCGGCCATCTTGTGGCTTAAATCAATCCCCACTCCGATGGAGGGCTCCAAAACATTGAGAAGCTCTCCCGTTCCACACCCCACTTCGAGAACTTTCTTTCCCTTGGGAACAAAATAACGATATTCTTTGTGAAGAAGTTCGTAGTAATAACGATTTTTCTGGCGATACCAGTCACGCAGGTGAGCTAAAGAATTATAATGGTCAGAAAGAGAAGATGACGCCGATAAAGCCATTCAAGAACCCCATGTTAAGAGCTGCTATTCTTCTCGACGAGAAAATCTCCAATCGAAAGCACATCAAATTCGGTTCGCAAAAAACAATCCGCGGCGTGCTCGGGCGTGCAGACAATGGGCTCGTTCTCATTAAAAGACGTATTGATCAAAACCGCCACCCCAGTCAACTTTTCAAATTCGGCAATCAAATCCCAATATCGCGGGTTGATTTGACGGCTCACGGTATGAACGCGAGCCGTGCCATCCGCATGAGTGACAGCGGGAATCACGTGCTTTTTATCTTCTCGCACATCCCCAATCAAAATCATATATGGTGAAGGTTGCCCTTTGGGCATGATAAAATAATCCGCCACGCGTTCTTCCAAAACCGAAGGAGCAAAGGGGCGATAAAACTCACGTTTTTTGACCCGCGCGTTCAAACGGTCTTTCATCATCGCATCTCGAGGATCGACGGTAATGCTGCGGTTGCCTAAGGCACGGGGGCCAGCTTCCATTCGCCCCTGGAACCATCCCACAATTTTTCCTTTAGCGATCCTGCTCGCGGTCTCGGCGGCAATGTTGGCAACACGTCGGTATTGCAATCCTTTGGCTTTTAAAACTTTTTCAATCTCTTCATTAGTAAATTCGTTCCCTAAGTAAGCCGATTCAAAAATGTTCTCTCGAGGTTTGCCTAAAACATGATGATAGTAATACAGTGCGCTACCAAATGAAGTCCCCGCATCGTTGGCAATGGGTTGAAAAAAGAAATTTTTAAAATGGGTTTCTTCTACAATGCGTTTATTCATCAAACAGTTAAGGACGACCCCGCCGGACATACACAAATTCTTAGAACCTGTGATGGCTTGAAGATGCGCGGCCATCGCCACTCCGGTTCGCTCAACGATCCTTTGCAACGCAAAAGCCATGTCAAAATGGTGCTGGTCATATGGGCCATTGTGTTGCCGAGGAGGACCAAACTTTTTTAAAAACTTTGGACTGAGCCACTGGCTTTGGCCATGGGTATGAAATTGAAAATAGGAAAGATTAAGCCGATACCCGCCGTCGGGGGTCAAATGAACCACATCTTCAAAATCTTTCACATACGTCGGCCTACCATACGCGGACATCCCCATCACTTTCCACTCATCAAAAAATGGTCGAAACCCCAAATAGCTC
>JANLHA010000134.1 GCA_024653845.1 Candidatus Omnitrophota bacterium
TGGCCACGTGGTTTAAAAGGAATTTGAAAAAAAGCCTTTTGGGCGAAGTTTACGTCGGGCAAAAGAAATTGGAAGGGGTCAATCTGGCCGATCGTAATATCAAGCAGACAATTTATGATCGTTATCTCGAAGGGTTTAAGAGTGGCGTCTATAACTATATTAAGGAAGAGCGTGAAGAGAAAACTCAGCAACTCATCCCACGCAAATATTTTGCCGGTGGGGTGACGGCCGTTGCGGGGATTGGACTCGATGCAGCGAGCGCCGGCCAAGCCCGAGAGGCGATGGCCGCGGCTGCAGATTCCGAAGTCGTTAGGGTGGCCTTGCAGCCCATGGCCAATGCCGAGCATGAAGAGGGTATTGACCAAGGGATTCTTCAGGTGGCCTTTGACGAAGATGATTTTCGCGCGCTCGCGCAGAAAATAGAAACGGTCGATGACCCGGTCGTTCAAAGAGTCGGTGGATTCTTAAGACGGGTGTCGGGTACAGAAGGGTTAATGAATACTCTGCAGGATTTGATCGAAGGCCGTCTTCCGCCGGCCACTGATGGAAATCCTCCCCAATTGGATCGGGTTATTTATGAGGCCGGCCTTGCGGCTCGACCAGTTCTGGGACATGCTTCGGATCGCGGGATTCATATCATCATGGAGCAACATAGCCCGAGGGTGGAAGATACGGATGGACAAGCAGCCACACTTCTTCATGAGCTCGTCGCTTTTCTCGGGCAGGAACATCCAGTGAGTGTGGCTTTTGAATTGGCGTTTCAAGCGTTTGTTCGAAATCAAGATTCTCCCATTCAATCCATTTTAGAGCATCCTACCGTACAGGCCCTTTTCGAGGCACGGTTGGCGACCGACGGATACAATGGTCCTGACGGCCCATCCTGGACACTATCTTTAGCCGAGACGTTCCGACGAGGAGTTAAGAATATTCAAACCTATTTGGCCGAACACGACGGCGTTCGCGAACCCTTTTTATTGACGAGGATGAAGGAGAGAGAGGTCGCGGAAGGTTCAGGTTTTGCGGGGCCACGGCGGGATTATGCGGTGACCCAGGCAATAATTGTCCCGCAAAGAATATCAGACCTTTTGTCTGATTTGATCGGGAGTTTGGATGATGGAGATCGCTTCCAGGCTGCGGTGTCTTTAGGAAGCGCCAAGCATCCAGCGGCTGTTTCTTCTCTCCTTAGAATCGTAGAAAATGAAAGAGAGAGATGGACTTTACGAAGCGCCTCGATGAAAGCTCTCGGGCAAATAGGTGATCCTCAGATGGGGCCTGTTCTTTTAGAAATTTTGCGTCAAAAAGATCCTGCTCAGTTGTCAGCGGCAGAAGAAGATTTTTATAAAAATTTGATTAAAGCCCTTGGGATCATTGATTTTGAAGAAGCCATCCCTACTTTAAGGGAATGGATGGGAGATGATCAGAAGCCTGACTTGCGTTTTTTAGCAATCGTTGCATTAGGAAAATTGAAAGCCTCTGGCATTGTACCTTATCTCATTGAAGCTGGAGAGGGAACTCAATATTGGGGACAACAATTTGAAGTCATTGAATGTTTGGTAGAAATTGAAGAAGAAAACGGCCTCCGTTCACTTGAGAAATTTTTATTTAATAATAGAGTGGATCCCCGGATGTTGTCAGGGGAAGTCATGGACCTCATTATTGAACATGCAGGTCATCCTATGGCAATGGGAATTTTAAGAAAAGCATTGGTGGGCCATTCGAATCGTTTTGTGAGAGTGAAAGCCTCTGGGTTTTTAGCTGAACAAAGTGATTATCACGCGATTCCTTTTCTACTTAGAGCTTTAGAAGATCCCGATAGTCGCGTTGTTGATAATGCCATCGATGGCTTGGTACGTTTGGGCAATGAAGATACAATTTTGGCTTTAAGGAGGATCCTGGGAGAATTGAAAGAGGATGTGACTCTATTTATTTTTGATGATCATGGGGCTATGGTTCAATATAGTAAGCCAATGGTTTTCGTGGGAATGGACTCGCAGGAT
>JANLHA010000139.1 GCA_024653845.1 Candidatus Omnitrophota bacterium
GGGCATTTGATGGTAGTCATCTCACGAGAAGGCCAGTTTTCGATGGCTCTTTAGGAGAATCGGAAGAGGAATCAGTTATAAGTTCATCTATCGAATGGCTTCGTGATCTTCTTCTCTTTTATAAGGTTCGTGGACCAGGCAAGAAAACTTTATTTGATTATTTGAAGAGGCTTAATCCTCGACAGGTTTTAGAACAGATTAAAGGCCCCGACACCGACATCCGTCTCTTTGATCTTAGTGGCGTGATCGCGGCGGCCATTGCTTTCCTATCAACTCCTCCTGTTTTTCAATTATTTTTATTCTTAATCCTCGGTGGATTATTTTTTGCCTGGTTGACATCGCGGCTCAGCAAGGAAGTAGAGTTGCCGGTCCAGATTAAAAATTTTCGAGAAGAAATCCTCCCAGCCGTTTGGCAGCCACGAGGACACCTGTATGGCAGCGAGATCCTTGAGGGAGTGGAAAGGAAAGACTCGCGTTCTTATGATGTAAAGGCCGATGCGCCGATCGATGTCCTTCCCCAAGAGCGGCAGGTTGTTTATGGCTATTTTTATTCTCGGTTCTTCCAACACAATGCTCAGCGGTATCATCCGGATATTCGCCAACGACAAGGTCAGTTATATGCAGTCAGAACCATACAAGGTTACAGTAACCGTGGTATCTTAGAACTTTTCAAACGTTTACAAACGTTTGGTTTTTTTGCAGCGCCACCTCAAGGCCCACCAGTTTCTCAGGTGAATCATCGACGTCATTCTCGAGGCAATGCTCTTCTAGGTGCCTTGATTGCTCTACTCTTCCTGTCGTTTGCCCTTGCTGTAGGAATAGCGCTTTTCAAGTCTGGATTAATTTCCCCTCTGGTTGGTTTTGGAATTTTGGTGGCTATGGGCCTGGCCCTCGCTCTGGCTTATCCTCAGTTCATGAGCCGGGTTTTCTTCCTAGGAAGTAATATGATCGGCCGGATAGTAGCTGGCACTTTACTGGTTACTTTAGTCCCTGTTTTTCTGACGGTGGCCGCCACCTTGAAAATTTCTGGCAGCGATATTTTGTTTGGGCAGAAGAGAGTCGGTCTGCACGGACGAACAATTCGTATTTTTAAATTTAAGACGATGACTGATGATAAGAAAATCACTCGCGTGGGTTGGTGGTTGCGTAAGTCACGACTTGATGAGACTCCTCAGCTAATTTCCGTCGTCAAAGGTGACATGAGCTGGTTCGGCCCACGGCCTCATCAAGAGGATGAAATCAGTGATCGTTATCGAGAAATTGTCCTTTCCCGACGATCTCCCGGCCTCTTTTCTGGAGTGGCTCTTCAAGGAGTTGTGCTGGATTGGCTCGAGGGTTTTAGTCATTCTTCGTCAGAGAAAGTTCGCGTCGGGGCTTCTTATTGGCTGACATTGCTTTTGGACCGCTGGCTCGATCCGACCACCCTGTCAGAAATTGACCGTATGGAATGGGCAACGCGCTTTGTCCATATCGAGGGAGCGAATGGTTTGGGGGCCTTGTTAAAAGAAAGATTGGAGAGATCAAAAGGGGCCGAGAAGGTAGCCACTACTTCCCGACGCTGGCAAGTGTCCGTCGATTTGAGCGGCTTGAGTGTGGCCGCTCAGGAATTGGAAGAAGTGCCTTTCCTTGAGATCATTCTGATTGTTATGGGAGCGCTCGCCGCTATTTCCTTAGGCCGATTTATTTTTTTGAGAGTCAAGCAAGCGCTTTCAAGACGGAAGCCCCGAAGAAGGCAACATTCTAAGGAAAGAATCAATCGTGGACGAAGAAACATGCTTGGCGTCTTACTCGGAGGTGCTTTGGAAACGGTTGCCAGAGAAGCCGCTGCGCAAGTGCCCCTTAGAGACGCGGGAATAGAGACTTCTCAAATCGAAGCCGCCCAGACGTGGCTAACGTCTTTCATTTCTAATGATCTCGATGGAAATTCTCAAGAGCCTAACCCGGACGACCCTCTTTTCCATGCCTATACGTCTTACCGATCTTTCACATATAACCGCGTTCAGTCAGAATTGAATCGAGACGCGCATGATCGTGTGGTCAAAATTGCTTCATTGATAGATCTTCTCGTCGATGAAAAAGAAAAGATTCGCGTGTTCTTAGGGTATGCGTTGGCGCAATACATTCGGGAATTACAAAAAGCCCGTCAAGAACGGCAGTATGCTGAGAAATCAGAAAAAATCAATCAAGATCTTCGTGTCCTCGCTTTGCGGGTCAGCAGCGATTTACACGTGAGAATCATGGCGGTGACCGATCTTGCTAATAAAGCCATTGATAAAAAAGAAGATCCTCTCCAGAAAAGTTCATCGGCTTTGCAGTCCGCGGTCCAGGCGCTGTATGCATATTTAGTCCCTCGAACATTCTATATTGACATTGAGATCCATAAAAATGGTCCTTGGCATCTTTACATGAAATCCTTTGAGCTCAGACCTGAAAAGGTTCGAATGGGAGATCAGGAGATCCTGATTAGCATAGGAGAGGCCATCGATGAGATTAAGATCGAGAAATTTATGGCTCACCCAATCGATGGATATAGCGAAACGATCGTATTGATGGATAAGATCAAAAGAGTGGAGATGGTTGATGTGCAGCATGCTCTCCAACGAGGAGAGGGGGCACAGTATTCAACAGCCGTTGGCCTGAATCCCCGTCAGCAAAGCGATCTTCAGCGACTTCGAAAAGTGACGGCCCGATTGACACAAAAGAGTTTTCTTGGCAAGTCTTCAGTAGAATTGATGAACCAGTTGATAGGTTTAGCAAAAATCGAGGCAGCTCGGCATGCGGCTGATCGAGAAAAGAAATTCGCCAATGATGTCAAAGAGGCCCGGGCTTTTCTGACAGAGATCATGCATGCGTTTGTTGAAAATCCATCTTATGTGTATTACGTTTTTGCGAAATGGTCAGAGTTTATTTTCTCTCCACCGCTGGCTCGGGCCAAGGGCGCTCGTCAGGTTTTTATTCAATTGATGCGTATTGTCCTGGATCGCGGATGGTCAAAGCGTCAATTTGGAAAAGATGTCAAAGATATTTTTAAAGGCGATGTTGCGTTTACAGAATTGGTGCAGGCTCTGGAAATGTTAGAGAAGTTTTCTCCAGAACAAGTCCGAACATTAGCAGATGTCGTTTGGAAGGAAACCCAATCCGACGGTGGATATTTAGGAGGAATCACTCTTGAAGAAGCTCGACGACAAGTAAGAAGTTATGAAGAACAGAAACTTGTTACCAGATTAGAAGAGCCTCTCGTCCAAGAGGCGTTGAATGAAGTCTTGCGACACTTTGGTCTTTCTGGTTCACAAGAAATTTTTGTGATTGAAACCGAAGAGGTCACATTTGGTGCAACGGCTTTGCCTGAAACGTCAGCAATTTATTTTCAAAGGCCATTTTTAAATCGTCTTTTGCAATCCTCGAACGCCCGGACTCGGCTGGTTCGTGTTTTCATCCACGAGCTAAATGGGAAATCGCATATGCGCAATCGCCTGGCAGAGTGGGAATATTCTTTCAGACAGATTTTGAAAATTTTCCAAAAAGATCGTCGTCATGAACGCGTGAACACGGATGCTTTGCCAGGAATGAGCCGACGTAAGTTTCTGGAAGTTACCCCCCGGGTGGTCGCTGTCGCGCCTCTGGCTGTTCCTTTGATTATGCAGGTCCCTTTCCGAGCCTTGGCCCAAGAATTGGCTTTCTTGGGGGATGCTCCAGACGCAAGCCTTTCGGGCTCAAGTGACGATTTTCGTTTGGAAAAAGATGCGAAGGTTCTTTTGACGATTTTTTTGCGAGATGAAGTTCAGGGGCAAGGAGGGACGGAGCCAACCTTAGACAATCCGTTATTTACAACGTTTATGAGGCTTCGGACTCAGCTTTATGAAGGAATCAGAAAAAACATGGGAATTGATTCCGACAATCATACGGTCAAAGAAGTCGCATTGATAGAGTTGCTCGATGATATGCGGGAAAAGGTTCGGATTTTCCTGAGTTACAGTTTGTCCGCTTATTCCCTCGCAATTCAAGAAGCGCTGGATTCTCCCGACTACAAGGATCAACGTGCGAGGTTGAACAACGAGATTTTGCGGGTCGCCCAACGTCTTGGAAAAGATTTTTATGAGAAATTTCGGGCATTGATCGAAGAAGGGATGCGATATATTGACCAGAATCATCCTGAAAAATTACTCGCGGTTTTCCAAAATGTGAGTGGGGCCTTCAATGATCTTCTTTTTAAACATCAATTCCATTTGATGGCGAATAGAAGAGGAGTTGTTTTAGTGGTTTCGGGAGCGGAAGTTAATTATCTTTACTTAAAATCTTATGAAATTAAAGAAAAGTTAGAAATTGCGTTACCCGTCAGTGAAAAACCGATTGCTGTGTACCTTGCTCATCCGATGGATGATATCCCTCGATGGAATGTCGGCGGTTGGCATGAAGCTCAAAAAGATTATGCCTTTGTTTTTGTCGATATTATGCAGGACGCTGTGGCGGATGTTCAAGAGGTTCTTACTGATGGAGGGAAAAGTCTTTTTGGCGAAGATGAAAATGACACGCCACTCAAAAAGCGGTTCCGAGAGCAATACGTTGCTTTGATTAGGAAAGAATTTTTAGGAAAAACCCCGGCGGAAATTTTGCGAAAAATTATCGAGAATGTTGCTGTTCATGAAGCTTTGCATGTGGCGGAGCGTGCTCTAAAACAAGATACGGCAACGCAAGAAGAGCATGCTTTTGAAGCGGAGTTGGCAGGGGGAGGTCAGCCTGAGCGAGGCAGTCCTTATTATAGTTTAACCCAATGGGCATTGCATATTTTTAATCCCACGCGTAAAGAGTACACGGAAGCGGCTCGACGAGGATTTGCGAGTTCATTGATTCAGGCGCAAGCCGACAAGTTGATTGACCGCGAGGTTGCGTGGAAAGCGGAGCAGATTCGAAAGGACCCCTTGCCGATCGAACATATTGCCGATATTTTGGAATGGTTTGGTGCGTTTTCGCGGGTTCAGATTTCAGAAGTAGCCAGAAAACTTTTAATGAGACAAATGACCGCCCGTCGAAATCCTTATTCTGAAATCACCATTGCTGAGGATGTTCATCAAGAATACGTTGCACAATTCAACACGGAAGGCGAAATCCTGCCGATGACCATCATGAGGGATGACCGAGGATTTAGCATCACCAATGTTCCTTATGCCGCTCGTCTTGATTGGATTAAGATCATTCGTAAAATTCTGGGTGATTTGCATATCACTGTTCATGCTTCTGCGACAGCTTTAAAGCGGATCAGAGAATTTAAAATTGTGGTGACTACGGATCGCAAAGAATTGAGTGAGTATGAAGGCGGTCCCATCCATATTGCAACCGTCGACATTGCCAACAAAATCATTTATGTTCATCCGGCCTTTTTCAACAGTGGACTGACATTTTTGAAACAATTGGAGATCATTTACCACGAATTGTTCAGCCACATGGCTCATAATCAATATGATGAGGCTTTGGCTCAAGAAGACACTAGGAGATTCATGGCCACGGGAACAGAAATGGATACGCTTGATGAATCGGTCGAGGATTCTTCTCCCAGTGTCAATCTTTCCTTTGAACCTCCTAGCAATGGATTGAAAACTTGGGATGTCGGCGAAGTCTATGCTCGTCTAGATGCAAGCATGGTGACTTCCCGCCGAGGAAGAACTCGCATGGTGGTCGAATTTGAAGGCGATGAGGATGTGGATATTGCTCGGCTGCAGAGAAGAAAGGAAGATGCAAAGCCAGGACAAGTTGTGGTGCTGGATATTGTCAGACAGAGAATGGTTGGCGATTTTCTTGTCGATGCTTTTCCTAGGTACCACAGGATAGAAATTCAGGTGCAGGAGCCCCTAGGTCTTTTCACTTTAAAGCTGGGATGCGGAATTGGGATGGATGGTGAAGGGTTGCCAGTGACGTATCTGGATTGTGCTTCACGCACCATCGTTCGTCCATTTCAGCATGTGGTCCGAATTTATCATGGCGACCGGGCGCGGGTCCGCGAGGTGCAAAATCCAACTCAATCTGCAGCCATCATTCGTGAAGAATTACGTAAGTTGAGAGATCAAGGAAGTGGAGGAGCCAAATTAGCCTGGTACACTCAGCTACCAGGGTCGGCGGTGCCTGTTGCTTTACAAAATGCTTTGGAAGGTCATCCTGTGGATAGGGGAGTCGTTTTCTTGGGTGAAGCTCCAACGAGCGAAGTGACGAATGTCATTGTCGACGAAGTCAAAACTTCGGCCCGTGAGCAGCTGGCCAGTCCATCGGGTACCCGCGTTATGTTGCAGGCTCCTTCCGCAAATTGGCAACACCCCTTTGAAGTTGTTCGTCTGGGAGCGCATGTCTTTTTCGTTCCAACTCGGGTGAGCTTGCCCGCGAGGGCTTTGGAATCCATGCTTCGAACGGCTTTGGGTGTCCATGATCTGAAATCTTTGCCGTCGGAAAATCCGTATGTATTGATGCCAGTGGCCCACATTCTGTCTCGCAGCGCTACGGGCGAGGTGATCGATCACTTGGCTGCGAATGTCGGCGGGCAGGTGGTTCTTCTTCATCAAGGTCTTTTTGATTCTCGTGATGGCCGAGAAACCGGCATGATCAATCGGATGAACGACGGTATGGAGGATTTAGGGTATGCCTTCTTTCAAATGTTATTGGAACACGAGCTTAAGCATGCGGTGGGAATGGATGACCATGAAGAGGATTTGAGTCAAGACGTCAGCCGTTTGATGCAGCTCAGTCAGCAAAGCATCATTCCTTTACCTCCAGCATTCAGGGTTATCGTC
>JANLHA010000147.1 GCA_024653845.1 Candidatus Omnitrophota bacterium
GCCTTATTATGATATTGGGAAATTATTCAGGAAGGGAAATGTTTACAGTCCCACGACCACATGGATTTTTCAAGCTGCACCGATCATTTCAATAGGGACGGTTCTCGTTTCATCGATTTTAATACCCTTGGGCAGTTTAAAAGCTCCATTCCCATTTTGGGGAGATGTGATCCTATTTGCGGGCCTTTACAGTCTCGCCAGATTTTTTATGATGATTGCTGCGCTAGATACCGGTTCAAGTTTCGAAGGCATGGGCGCCTCCCGGGAAGCAGCCTTTTCTTGTTTAGCCGAGGTTGTCCTGTTCTTGGATTTTATTGTCCTTGCCCTCTTGTCTAAAAAGTTTGTTTTATCAGAAATGATCCAGGGAAATATTTTATCATCGTGGCCATTCTGGGGGCCGGTGCTTCTTTTGGTTGGAGCAAGTTATTTCTTGGTTTTATTGACGGAAAATGCACGGATTCCCATCGATGATCCTGCAACACATTTGGAATTGACCATGATCCATGAAGTGATGGTCTTAGATCACAGCGGATGGGATTTGGCCTATATTTTATATGGAAGCGCAATGAAATTGTTTGTTTTAGGAAGTTTATTTGTAAGTATCTTGATCCCATTTCATAGCTTGTCTCCCCTGATGCAGGAGACAATGTTTTGGGGAGGAATGTTTGTATTAGCGGTGGGCATAGGGGTCGTGGAATCTGGCATGGCGCGATTACGATTGAATCGTATTCCGCACCTTCTCATCGGCGCTTTTGTTTTATCCTTGGTCGGATTGCTTGTTGTCTTAATAAAAGGGGTATAACCACAATGTGGTTGGAAATCGCTTTAATCTTGATCATTTTTCTAGGGATCATCATTTTAGGAAATAATCACCTAGGAAGCATGATCCAACTTTTTGCGTTGCAATCTTTCTTTTTAAGTGCGACGCCGTTGTTGATCCATCCCGGGCCCCACGCAATCATTATGATGATTGTAACGATTATCCTGAAAGTTTTTTTGATACCTAGCTTACTTTTCTGGGCGATACGGCATGTTTCTATTCGAAGGGAAGTTCAGCCTCTGATTGGCTACGGGAAGACCCTTATATTAGGCGGGTTCCTTATAGGGGTGTCTTTTCTGATTTCTTCAAAATTGGATTTGCCTCTTAAAGAAACATCAAATTTATTGGTTCCGTCGGCCTTTTCCATCGTCATGATCGGATTCCTATTGTTAGTAAGCCGATTCAAGGCCATCACTCAGGTGATCGGTTATCTTGTTATGGAAAACGGGATTTTTCTTTTTGCACTTTTATTATTGGACAAGACCCCGCTCCTGGTTGAAATGGGCATATTATTGGATATCTTCGTCGGGGCGTTGGTGATGGGGATTGTCATCAATCATATCAATCAAGAATTTGGCAGTGCGAGTACTATCAATTTAACAAATTTGAGAGATTAAATTCATGGAATTCTTTTTGCTGGTGGTGTTCCCAATTTTGATGGCCGTGGTTGTTTTTCTTCTACAACAAGAAGACTTTAAAAAAATCATTCTTTTACTCACAAGTTCTGTCCATTTGTTTGTAACGATAGTTCTTTGGAAAAATCCGCACGATTTTCAATTGAACTCTTTTCTAGGATTTGACGCTGCAAGTCAATTGGTCCTCACCTTCATCAGTATTTTATTTTTTGTGGTTTCAATTTATCTCATCGGTTATCTCAAAGAAAAGAAGAGGGGAGCTGATAAAGTTTTTATGGTGTGCCTGTTGTGCCTGTTGGCGGGTATGACCCTCGTTACGATGAGCCGGCATATGGGCTTGTTATGGATTGCCATTGCGTCGACAACCCTTTTAAGCGCTCCGCTGATCAATCATGATCGAACTCCACAAAGTATTGAAGCTACCTGGAAATATTTATTAATTTCTTCTCTCGGGATTGCTTTGGGTCTCTTAGGGACTCTTTTCTTAGCGATATCAGCGACACCCATTAAAACAATCTTCTTGGGAGATATCCTCAACAACGCCGCCTTCCTTTCACCGTCTTGGTTAAAATTAAGCGTAATTTTTCTTTTGGTTGGATATGGGACCAAAATGGGGTTAGCCCCGATGCACACATGGAAACCCGATGCATATGGCGAAGCGCCGCCACCCGTGGGAGCGCTCATGTCCGGAGCCTTAACCGGATGTGCTTTTTTAGCTATTTTTAGAGTTGCTCAGATTTGTTTTCATGCGCATTTACAGGAATTTGTTTCTCCGATATTTGTTCTTTTAGGAATTTTGTCTTTAGGGATCGCAGCCATTTTTATTTTAGGCCAGAAGGACTTTCATCGTATGTTGGGTTATTCCAGCGTCGAGCATATGGGGATCCTAGTTCTAGGACTGGGCTTGGGTGGCACCGCTATTTGGGCGAGCCTTTTTCATTTAGTCAATAATGCTTTTGCCAAGGGATTGATTTTCTTAGTCGCGGGGAATCTTTATCAAAATTTTCGAAGTAAAAAGGTTGAAAATATCCAAGCGGCTGTTCATAAGCTCCCCATAACAGGAATATTCTTGATTGTGGGCTTGCTCGTGATTACCGGATTCCCGCCCTTTGGAATCTTTTATAGCGAGCTTTTAATTCTCAAAGAAGCGATCATGACTCAACGGTACGTCCTTGTATTTTTCTATCTTCTATTTCTATCAGTCATTTTCTTCGGTTATGCGAAGATCATTTTAGGAATGGCATTAGGAAAGGCCCCTGACAACACTGCAAGGGAAACTCAGAAAGAAACGTTTTTTATGATTGTGCCCTTGGTCATTCTTATCGTTATTTTATTCTTTTCTGGAGTTCTTGTGCCTAACTCTCTTTATAATTTGATTGATCAAGCCACCGCGCTTTTGGGAGAAAGATAAATTGAAACAACACGAGCTCTATGTGCGTAACGGACAAAACTGGGAATGGGATCGAATCCCTATCCTCGAGGAAGATTCTTTTCGACAGGAAATTCTCAGAGAATGTTCTCACGGTGCCCGGCTCGTCAATTTGTTCGCCTACCCGGAAGGCAGCGGGAATATCAGAATTTTTTCGATGCTAGGAAGGGACCATGAAGGTAAATTACGGCTCCTTTCCATGCGTATTCCAATTAAGAAGGGCTGTTTTCAATCTTTGACCCCTGAATTGCCTCAAGCCCATCTATTTGAACGAGAGATTGCAGAGCAGTTTGCCATTACTCCCGTCGGACATCCTTGGCTTAAACCAGTGCGCTATCACCAAAATTATTGCGATGCTCCTGATTTATGGCCTGCGGTTTCTTCGCGATCAATCCCGGGAGTTTATCCTTTTTATCGCGTCGATGGGGAGGAAGTTCACGAAGTTGCTGTTGGGCCTGTTCATGCTGGAATTATTGAACCAGGACATTTTCGTTTCCAATGCCATGGTGAAGAAATTTTAAACCTCGAAATCCAATTGGGTTACCAGCACCGCGGCATTGAAAAAATGATGGAAAATGTTTCTATGGAAAGATCGGTTCTCTTAGCTGAATCCATTGCAGGGGACACGGTGATAGGCCATGCAATGGCATATTGTCATCTGATAGAATCATTAAGCGACTGTGAAATATCTCCTCGGGCCGAAGCCATTCGAGCCATCGCTCTTGAACTGGAGAGACTTTCCAATCACATCGGAGATTTGGGCGCCTTAAGTACAGACATTGGGTTCTTACCGCCGGCAGCGTATTTCGGCAGACTCCGAGGGGAATTTTTGAATTTGTTGATGGAATTAAGTGGCAACCGTTACGGAAGAAGCCTATGCCGGGTCGGCGGAGTTTTATTTGATTTGGACCAAGAAATGATCAAGGATTTTCAGAAACGTTTGTTGGTTGCCAGAAAAGATCTAAAAGAAATATGTGATCTTTTTTTTACAAAATCATCTGTACTTTCCCGATT
Organism: Candidatus Omnitrophota bacterium; assembly: GCA_024653845.1. Classification (GTDB taxonomy): domain Bacteria; phylum Omnitrophota; class Gorgyraeia; order Zapsychrales; family JANLHA01; genus JANLHA01. Next base: position 3,899 of record JANLHA010000147.1, read on the forward strand.
AGAAGGGACAGGGATCGTTTCCAACAAAATCGCTAAAGAGTTAGGGCTCGTTGGTCCTACAGCCCGCGCTTCGAGTTGCGGGCTTGATGTTCGAACCGATTATGCTTTTGGCTTATACCGTTTTCATCACATTCCCATTTCTACAGTTCTTTCCGCAGATGTGTATGCCCGGGCACTCATGCGAAGGCTTGAATCTCAAAGATCTATCGAATTCATTTTGGAGATATTAAACCAAATTCCCGATGGAGATTTACAAATAAAGTCGGCGGCGTTGAAACCCAAACATATGGCTTTGTCCATGGTTGAGGGATGGAGGGGAGAAATCGTTCATGTGGCAATCACCGATGCGCATTCCCGGATCACACGCTATAAAATGAAAGATCCTTCTTTCAATAATTGGATGGGACTTTCCATGGCTGTACGCGGCGCCCAAATTTCTGATTTTCCGCTTTGTAATAAAAGTTTTAATTTGTCTTACGCCGGGCATGATTTATAGGAGAAATTTCTATGTGGGGAATCATTATCAACCGATTCAAACAAGGTTTTAGGACGACGTTGTCCTATCCTAAAGAAGTTCCATCATTTCCTCAACGATTTCGAGGAAAACCGGTCCTTAATAATACCGCAGATACACCATGCCCAATCAACAAGAGTAAAGATCCTTTAGGTGCTGTGGCGTCGGGGAAAAAGTTGACGCTTGATATGGGAAAATGTTTGTTCAATGAAGATTTGAAAGCCATTTGTCCCAAAGGAATTTTGACCTATTCCCAAGATCACCGGCTTGCTGTTTCGAAGAAGAAAGATTTGATTCTCCAAGGTGAAGAGGTTAAACTTGCTAGAGCACTGAATGAAAAGACGCGCAAAATTTTTGGGCGATCCCTCAAGCTAAGGGAAGTTTGTGCTGGTAGTTGCAGCGGCTGTGATGCAGAAATCCAGGCGATGGGAAATATCGTATTTGATTTGTCCCGTTTTGGGATTCAATTCGTAGCTTCCCCGCGGCATGCGGACGGGCTGATGATCACTGGACCTGTGACAAAAAATATGGAATTGGCGTTAAAAAAAACCTACGAGGCGGTTCCTCATCCTAAAATTGTCATTGCGGTGGGAGCTTGTGCGATCAACGGAGGCCCTTTCCAAGGTGGAAGGGACGTTCATGATGGTGTCGATGGCTTGATTCCCGTAGATTTGTATATCCCTGGATGTCCTCCGCATCCTTTGACAATTCTTGATGGCCTGTTAAGATTATTGGGTAAATTAGAAAACAAAGAAAACAATTTTCGTTAAGAACCATGCACGACAAAAATCTTGATTCATGGCAACACAGTCACTCCTTTGGCCAGGAGCGTAAACGCCCAGGAGAGCACCGCACGACGCTTGTTATCGCTATTACCGCTACTATGATGGCGGTTGAAATTGTGACCGGGATTAGATTCGGTTCAATGGCCTTGCTTGCTGATGGTCTGCACATGGCTTCTCATACCACCGCCCTTTTCATCAATGTTTTTGCCTACATTTATGCCCGACGTCATGCCCATGATCCACGATATAGTTTTGGAACAGGAAAGGTCAATGCCCTTGGAGGGTTTACCGGAGCGGTTCTTCTTGCAGTCTTTGCTCTAATGATGGTATGGGGGAGCGTTGAACGCCTCATTCATCCTGTTCACATCGCCTTCAATCAAGCAATTCTTGTTGCCATTCTTGGATTGGTTGTCAATGGAGTCTCGGTGATGATCTTAGGACACAAAGAAGATCATCACCACACACATGAACATAGCGACCATCACCACGATCACAATTTAAGGTCAGCGTATTTTCATGTTTTGGCTGATGCCATGACATCCATTTTGGCAATTATCGCTCTTTTAGCAGCAAAATTCTTTGGACTCGTTTGGATGGATCCCTTGATGGGCATTTTCGGTGCTATTTTGGTATGCCACTGGGCCCTCGGACTTTTAGGGACAACAAGTTTCATTTTACTTGATAGGCAAGGATCGGATGGGCTTAAAACAAAAATCAAAAAGAGTATTGAAAATGTTAGCGATAATCAAATTGTCGACCTGCACCTTTGGGCCATCGGGCCAAATATTTACGGCGTGATCATTTCAGTTGTTACGTCTCATCCAGAACCACCTGACTATTATAAAAAATTTCTTCCTCAAGACGCAGGCCTTGTGCATGTGACGATTGAGGTTCATCAGCGCTCATCATGAATAAGAAACTGTAAAAAACCCGGTGAGGTGAAGTGACTCAGATCTTTGACAAAGAAATTAAATCGCAAAAGGGAATGAGAGCCGCCATTTCGAATATCATTCTTAATTTCGTTTTGGCTGGAGTAAAAATCATTACGGGATTCTTGGGGAATTCTTATGCCT
>JANLHA010000150.1 GCA_024653845.1 Candidatus Omnitrophota bacterium
TGGAGGACTTGAGTTCTATTCGTCGATGTTGCGTCAGGGATGGATCACTCCTGAAGATTTTGTAACAGCTATGATCAAGCATATCAGGACACCAGATTCCGTTCAACCCACAGAAAGAAGCTTTGGATTTTCAGGGAAAATGCTTGAAGAGTTGAGAAATCCTGTCTTGGAAGATAGAATTCGTGCGTTTCATATTTTAACTGCGCTGTTGTCGGGATTGTCAGAAGCCATACCCACGCAAAGTGTTTTAGAGAATACTTATCTGGCTTTGCATGATCAAGAAGCTTCTCAAAGGATGTCAGATAAAGAGCAGGCTCAACATGCTCTTATCATCAAAGCGTATACAATTTTAGAGAACCAAATCGACTCAAAGGATGTTGATACGTTAGCCCAATATGTGAAGTCAGCGGTTATTAACGAAGAAGCGTTAAGGATCATTTTGGACACCATGGCTTTTTTGGCGAATCAGGGCTCTCCTGATACACAAAATATTTTGGAAGGAAATATTCGAAGAATTCTTCGAAAGTCTAAGGCTGAAGGAGTTGCTTATGTTGAGGTGACTTCAAGAGAGCGAATTTTTATTGAAGCTACAATGAAAAGTCATCGTCAACGAAGCCTGGCGCCATTCCTTTATGACGATCAATTTGATCCTGATTTGCGTAGAGATGTGCTCCACGCGTTGGCGAGAGGAAGATATATCGATGCAGGCTATGCTCAAGTGACGGAGTCGGCTGAGGTCATAGGATATCTTGAAAAGGTTACGGAAGTTTATAAAGCCGTTAAGCAGATTGCTCCCAAAGAGCTTATTGATCGGATTTTAAGCGGGGATGATACTCTTTTGGAAAAACTCCAAACTAAGTTGCCTCATCTGGATCAATTGATTGCTCGTAAAGTCCCTCGGGAATTGATACGTGAACTCGTCGAGGATCGGGACCTCATGTTGACCTATTATTTGCTCAAGCGGGCGACATTTGATTATCGGGGGATATCGATGATCAGCTTCGAACGGTTTAGCGCCATTCTAGAGCAGGCTGTAAGAAATTTTGAGGATGAACATCCTGAAGTGGTTGTAGGGACAGAAGAGGATAGTGGCCCTTTGCGTAACGCTTTTGAGCTTGCTTATCAGCGTGCAGGTATGGCTCCCGATGAAGCCGAACGTTTCGCCAAAGAGATTGCTCAATCTCTTTGGCAGGGCAACGCCCCTCTTCCCCACAATTCTCCTTTCTGGAAAAGTCCTGGCGAATTTGAGCCTCAGCGTATCGATGTGATTGAAGGGATCACAACCGAAGATGTGATTAGAAGAGATGAAGAAGGTTTTCGCGAATCTCTCAACCAGGTCCAATTGATTTTGGAAATTCATCTTTTATTAGAAGGATTTGTTCGAGTTATTGATCGATTGCCCGATGGAAGTTTACATGAGCGAGAGGAACTCCAGCGACTTTACGAAAATGCTGTAGAACGGGTGAGACTTCAAAAAGTCCCCTTAATGGCTCTTCGAGAAGAACTGGGAAGAATGAATAATGAACATTTTTATAGAAATCAGACAGAGGCGGGCTTAAATGCGATTTTGCAAAAAGGAGTGCAAGATATTTTGCGACGCATGATTGATGGATATACATCTTATGGGAGATTTTTTAGTTTGGATTTGGAACAGGCACGTCAGTCCCATTTAGATGACATTCGTCTTGAAGGAATATTTCGGCGAATGAATGGAGGGGTGCTTAGTGAGTTGAACAAAAAGAGGACTTCTAGGAAATGGGAGAAGTCATTTCCCATCGAGGCTGCCATCTTCAAAGAGGAAGAAATCACATCTATTAAAGTTTTTATGGCGTTTTGGGCTCGAATCGCCAAATCGGCTAGGATTGATGAAGCAAGTCCTTTGGCTAATGTTTTTCAGCAGGCAACACAGAGGGCGGTTGATTTATATTCAGAATTCAAATCAGAGGTTAAAAGAGTCGCACAATTGACAGGAGAACCCATTCCTCAAGTTGTTTATCTGGATTTCGTTTATAAAGGTCGATTGTTTGAAGCCATGCGTTTTGCTGACGGAGCCCATTGCTGCAGTTCTTCTGACCCAGAAATTGCAGAAGGCCATGGAGGTTTTGATTATGATCAGCAAGCTCCCCGTTTCTTAACCGATGCAACGACATTTTTCTTTCAGTTGAGCACGGGTCCTAGAAGCCGAGAACAAGTTGGATTTGTCATTGCATGGATTGGGATTGATCGTAATGGATTGCCCTTTGTGGGTTCGACCTATTTATACCTAGCCCCGCGGATGCGAAGTCCTAAATTAGAAAAAGCGATTCAGAGTCGAATTGAGCAGGTTCTATTTTCTTTGCCGATTTCGATGATTGCCCAGCCTGTGATGGATGAGCCCCGTGATGAAAATTCTGTTTTACCTCAAGGGTATACACCCAAATTCATTGAGGGTTTTGTCCGTTTGCAAAGTTTGAGTGGTAGACCCATGAAGGTGGATGGTGGCTTTCCCGGAAATGTCCCGTATTCAGAAGTCTTTTTTGTAAAAGAAAATCAAAATCCTACAAGTCCTGAGGGTGCTGAAGAAGAAGGAGGGCCAGCATCTGGTTTTAAAGATGAACAGTTAGGAGGTATTGACCTTAACCCTTCAAAAATCGATTTGCAGACCCAGGGCCGGATGGATGAGGGCGAACCTTTTGATATCGAATACTGGCGTTCTCTTCAATTCGATGGTCTTTCTCCGGTGATCATTCGTATGACGCCCCTTTCTAATATTCCGTTTTTATTAGGAATCAAAACAGAGCCCTGAGAAGGTAAGAAATTTCTTAATTTTTTTTCTGGGTCCCCTTGTTTTTTTAACTTCCTATATGTTATATTTTTAAAAGCAACCGTTTTCTTTCACAATATCCAAGGCTAAACAAATTGAGTTGGAGGGTCAAGCATGAGTGTTATAAAGTCTGCATGCAGAGTAAAAGTTTTTCGTAAATTTGTATCTTCTTTTGTAGTATTGAGTTTCCTTTTTACCTTTCTCATCCCGGCCAATTCGGTTTTAGCGCAAGGAGTGGCTTTACCAACACCTGGCACCCTTGTTCCTCCCAGTACATCTTTTGAACCCATTATTATTAAAGGAATTAGAATTCATCCAGAAAATCCTTTGAAATTCAACTTTATTGTTGATCCGGGCGACACTCAAGCCAATGAGGCACGTTTGCGAGAAGAAGGCTTGAAACTCATCAAATATTTCTTTGCCACACTCACCATCCCAGAAAATGATCTTTGGGTCAACCTTTCTCCTTATGAAAAGAACCGTATCATTCCTGAAGGCTTTGGTCAAACTGAAATGGGACGCGATCTTTTAGCCCAAGATTATCTTTTGAAGCAATTAACTGCATCACTTGTTCATCCGGAAACGGATCTGGGAAAGAAATTTTGGAATCGCGTTTATGCTCGGGCCCAAGAGCTTTATGGAACCAGCGAAATCCCAATGAATACCTTTAATAAGGTATGGATCATTCCCGAAAATGCCACCGTTTATGTTCATGGAACAAATGCTTTTGTGGTCAGAAATCATTTGAAAGTCATGCTCGAAGAAGATTACTTGGCCTTACAGCAAAACAAATTGACGACGAGCAAAGCCCAAGCTGTTAGTGGAGTCTCGTCGAAGATCATTAAAGATATTGTGATCCCGGAGATTGAGAAAGAGATCAACGAGGGCGAGAATTTTGCAAATTTGCGTCAGATTTACAATTCCATGATTTTGGCCACATGGTACAAAAAAGAATTGCACGATGGACTTTTGGCCAAAGTTTATATGGATCAAAATAAGGTTCGTGGAGTGGATATCCAAGACAAAGACGCCAAGCAAAAAATATATAATCAGTACGTCGAGGCATTTAAAAAAGGCGTGTATAACTATATCAAAGAAGAAGTTGACCCTAAGAGCCAGCAAGTGGTTCCGCGAAAGTATTTTTCTGGTGGGGCGTTGGGAACGACACGTGAGGGCTTGGCAGTCACAAGGGATCCCGCTGTTGGACAA
>JANLHA010000012.1 GCA_024653845.1 Candidatus Omnitrophota bacterium
TTCTCCCTTCTTTTTAGAGTGGACCGTTACTGAAATATTCATATCTTTATATACCACGCTTTTTTTCTTTCGTGAAGCAATATTTGGAACTCGTTCAAATTTGAGAAAACAATTCCACGCAATGCTCTCCTGCGGGAGCCACCACCCCATCATAACCTGGCAAACGCACTTCAATCTGCGGAGGATTTGCGTTTGCGGATTGCACCAAATCCCACGAGACTTGGATCTTCTTCAAAGAAACTTTGATCTTCACGGCTATCGCACCCCAACATGTTAATGTGGGACCAAAAAACATTTCTCCTTCCCGTGATGACCACTCTGGTGGGATCCCTGCACAAAGAATCAACCGACTTGATGATTGTTCTTCCTGGACAAAACAATTACGGATCATCATCACCCATTCCGCGGCAGCCCAGACATGCTGGCCGTCCCCCATACATCCTCCCAACGTTGCTGGATGGATCGCTTCCGGCCATTGGCCTGTAGGCGAAGCAAAATTGGCCAAATTCTTCATCAAATCAAAAAAACGAAGATCCCCCCGACGCAACAACACTTGAGCCAAATGCAATGTCAGATAAGGATTGATTCCCGAATGACTCATGTCATGAAAAAATCCACCCTTGACCAAACAATTTTTAAGAAGATATTCGGCCGTTTGAACCAGACGCTCGTCGTCAGCGGGCCACAACTGCAAAGGGTACCCCACAACGATCGAACCAATGGCCCCACTGTCCATCCGACGGTAAGGAGATGCGGGTAAAACATTTTTCCCGATTCGTTGCGCAACCTTACGAAGACTTTTTTCAACACATTCTTCCAAATCTTTCGCGGCCTTGGCGAATTCTTCGGCCAGACGAGGCCGACCCCATTGCGTCATCAACCAAGATGCAGCCTGCAATCCCGCGATTCCCCAAAAATCGTCCCAATAATAATAATCATTCGGGCCCAAATGTTCCGCACTAAAACCAGCAGCCAACAATCCTTCATGCGCTGACTCTGCACCCGAGACCACACGCTTTTTCATCAGCCATCGCGCCCCTTTTCTCACGACGGGGAACCATTTCTGATCAGGGACGTCTCCTGTCATCTCAAAAAACTTTTTTAATAACCATAAGACTTGGCCATTGGAATCCCACTCTCCTTTTTGAGAATGAAAAAATCCCGCTGCCGTCTGACGGGAAGGAAATGTTTTGATCGTTTCAAATACCCGTTTTTTCAATCCGATACAAAGCATGGCATGAAGAATCAAGACCGCATCGCGAAACCAAAACCGTTTATATGTATATGGCCCCGCTACGACTTCCTCCGCAGAATGCAAAACCATCGTGCGGATTGCTGATTCATAAAGGAACTGATATCTTTCATCAGGGACCTTCAAAGAACTGTATTCATTGAGAGCCACGCTCCAATCTTGACCTGATGTCGAAGAACGCTCGAAAGAAAGCGGTGAAAATTGTTTTTTCTTGATCGGGATCAAAGGGACATTCACTTCAATCTCGCGCTGACGATGCGGCTCGAGTTTAAAAAGTGCGGCCGCCGTTGCCATCCCGACGGGACATTCCACATTTGGAGATGCATGGTTTTCAACAAATCCGTCTTCTAAGAATAAAAAGACATCTCCTCGATGGTAAGAAGAAAAAAGATTACGTTCAATTTTGTGATTAAAATA
>JANLHA010000153.1 GCA_024653845.1 Candidatus Omnitrophota bacterium
TTGTATTGTTAACGGTCGTCACGATTGTGGCCTCTGTGTGGGCGATCAAGAATATCCCGCTCGACGCAATTCCTGATCTCTCAGACACCCAAGTGATCATTTATTCTCGCTGGGACCGCAGCCCGGATATCATCGAAGATCAAGTCACTTACCCCATTGTGTCTTCGCTTTTAGGTGCTCCAGGTGTTAAAGCCATCCGTGGATTTTCCGATTTTGGATTTTCTTACGTCTACGTTATTTTCAAAGACGGAACCGATTTGTATTGGGCCCGAAGCCGCGTGCTGGAATATTTGAGCAAAATCACGTCGCAGTTACCCGAAGGGGTCAAAACCGAACTTGGTCCTGACGCGACAGGAGTTGGTTGGGTGTTACAATACGCGCTTGTGGATGAGGGCGGCAAGCACGACCTTGCAGAGCTGCGCAGTTTTCAAGATTGGTATTTGCGTTATTGGTTGCAATCGGTTCCTGGAGTGGCGGAGGTGGCGTCACAGGGAGGATTTGTCAAACAATACCAAATCACCGTCGATCCTCGAAAGTTATTGGCGTATAATATCCCGATTACAAAAGTGATGGATGCGGTCCGTGCGGGAAATCAAGAAAGCGGCGGGCGGCTTGTTGAATTCACCGGCGCGGAATATATGATCCGCGGGCATGGATACGCAAAATCTATTGAAGATTTTGAGCAGATTGTTTTAGGAGCCGATGCGAAAGGTACCCCCATCTTGATGAAAAGTGTCGCCAATGTTGCGCTCGGCGGTGATATCCGTCGGGGCGTATTGGACTTGAATGGTCAGGGTGACGTGGTCGGGGGAACGATTGTCATGCGTCAGGGAGAAAATGCCCTTCGCGTCATTGACGCTGTTAAAGCCAAGATTCAGGATATTGAGGCTTCATTGCCTGAAGGGGTCAAGCTTGAGATCACGTATGACCGTTCAGACTTGATCTTGCGATCGATGGAGCATCTTAAGAAACAGTTGGTCGAAGAAATGGTGATCGTGAGTTTGGTGATTCTTCTTTTTTTGTGGCATTTCCCGTCAGCAATCATCCCTATCCTGACGATTCCCATCGCTGTTTTGATTTCTTTTATTCCTTTGCTGGGAATGAAACTGACGTCCAACATCATGTCGTTGGCTGGAATTGCCATTTCGATCGGGGTCTTGGTCGACGGGGCGATTGTGCAGATGGAAAATGTTTATAAACGTCTTGAAGAATGGGAAGCTGGAGGGCGTCAGGGTGAGGCGCGTGATGTGGTCTTAAAAGCGATCCAGGAAGTGGCCCCATCGGTATTCTTTTCGTTGTTGGTCATTGCGGTGTCATTTTTGCCCATCTTTACACTGGTTGATCAGGAGGGGCGGTTATTCAAGCCGTTAGCGTGGTCAAAAACATTTGTCATGACAATTGCAGCGATTCTTGTTGTGACATTGAATCCGGCAATCCGATTAATGTTTGTGCGCACAAAGCCTTTTGCGGGTCGTTCCCGCTGGTTGACAAAAATAGCTAACGCGTTATTTGTTGGTCGATATCATGCAGAAGAAAAACATCCTGTAAGCCGCATTTTGTTTCGCGTTTATGAACCGGTTTGTCGATTTGTTCTTCGTCATGCTAAGGCGACAATCATTGCAGCTCTATTGCTCGTCGCCAGTGTTGTTCCTGTAGTGATGAAATTGGGATCCGAATTCATGCCGCCGTTATGGGAGGGGCAAATTTTGTATATGCCCATTACGATGCCTGGGATTTCGGTTACCGAAGCTCAAAAACTTTTGCAAACACAGGACCAAATTCTTAAAAGTTTTCCAGAGGTTGAAAAAGTTTTTGGCAAAGCCGGTCGTATTGAAAGTTCGACAGACCCGGCGCCATTTTCGATGATGGAAACGGTCGTGCTCTTGAAGCCAGAAAGCGAATGGCGTATCGTCGAAGGCCAGCGCCTTACTCATGAAAAGCTCATCGAGGAAATGGACCGTGCGTTGAAAATTCCAGGAACAACCAATGCCTGGACCATGCCGATTAAGAACCGAATCGATATGCTTTCGACCGGTGTGCGCACCCCAATTGGAATCAAGGTCCTCGGCGCAGATTTTAAAGAAATTGATAAAATTGGCATGGAATTGGAAATGCTTTTAAAAGATGTTCCTGGCACGCGCAGTGTTTTTGCAGAGCGTACCCAGGGCGGATATTTTTTGGACTTTGATTTGAAGCGTGATCAACTCGCTCGTTATGGATTG
>JANLHA010000156.1 GCA_024653845.1 Candidatus Omnitrophota bacterium
GGAGTATCTGAGGAAGCCACCATCACTTCTTTCCCATCTTCAATATTGAAATACCGAGGGACCCCTTGATTACGAACCTCAAAAACCACCACCTGTTGAGCATTGTCTTTGGTCGGGAACGTCTTAAATCCTACAAAAGCCCAATCTACCGGTAAAGGATAACAAAAACGGATACGACTGGATTTTTCTTCTTTAACATAAATGCCTCCGCCAGACATCTCATAAATTTCCACGCCGTGACCTCGAAATGTTGTTCTTTTGATTTCCACTTGACGGTCTCCGCATGTCACCCATTCCGCAAACGTCATCGAACTCAACCCCAAAACCAATACGAATGAAAAAAGAATAGCTCTTATCCCTAGCATCACGCACCTCCTCTTAATATCGACAATATCTCGTCTGATGACTACAAATCTTTAGATATTATAACATCTCCTCGGGAATCGGCTTTCGACCTGAATAACCTTCAGCGATCCCATGATACCATTGCACCTTAGGTTCATCGGGACGCCAACAAAGAAAAACTTCTTCTCCGTGAATCACCGACGGAAAATCTACCAGCCCAACTTCAAAATTCCAGTCCTTATAAAAGCACCCTAAAGCTTCCAGTTCTGCAATCAATTCTTGAATTTTTTCTCTCCGATGCAAGGCCTGATGAGATATCTGGATGTCTTCATCTTTCTCGAGAGCCACTTGGTAGGCCTTCCCCTTTTCTAAAATGTCGTTGACAATACTGCGGACTAAAGGAAGTCGTAAGTTAGCTTCTTGCGGAGTAAATGTTTTCTGGAACATCAACTGACTCATGTTGACTTCTCCTTTCCGTAAGATGCTCGAAGATCTAATAATAAATTATCACAGAGAAAAGCGCATGACTAGCACTAAATCTAAAATCCCTGTCGAGGATTAGCCTTGAAGACCCATAATAAATAAGACAAAGCAGGAATGAAGAAAAAAACTCCGATGATCAACGCCCATCCCAGAATATTTAAACTGACCTGGGGTGCAGATGTGTTGAAAAATGTCAAGCTCTGACTATTCTTCATCGATAAAATTTCTGGGAAAATTGTCATAAACCAAGCGGCAAGGATCATCGCTAATTGAAATCCTGCCCAAAAACGAGAATGCCAAACGGCTCTGCGTTTCAATGCGAGCCAGAGCGGGAATAAAGAAACCGTCGCCAGAAGAACCCCTGTCAAACTCAAAGGACGTGTTAAATAATGCTCAAGCAAAGGGTAGCCTTCCAACTGTGCAGTGAGAAAAACAACGCCGCCCAAGATGATAGCAATGAGATTTGCAACCTTGGCTTTTTCCATAAAATGCAATTGCCATGTTTGATCTTGGGTTTCGCCAATCAAGAATACACTAGCTAAAAACGCAAAAATACTGACCGTAAATATCCCGACGGAAAAACAGAACCAGTTAAACCATGGCGCCATATAAACGGCATAATATCCTTGGCCTTGAGGATCCACGCGACCCAACATCAACCCTCCAACGATCATCCCCAACATGAGTGGTGTCAAAAAACTTGAGAAAGAAAAGAATACATCATAATAATAACGCGCATTGTCACGGATCGCATCATAATGCCGAAACGTAAAAGCACATCCGCGAATGATGATTCCCAAAAGCATAATCATCAACGGCACATGAAAATAAATAGAGACAGTCGAGTACGCAGTTGGGAAACCATTAAAAAGAATCACGATGAGAATGATTAACCAAATGTGGTTGGCTTCCCACACCGGCCCCATGGCCTTGGCGACGATCTCATCATACTTTTCATGATCTTTACGCTTAGTGAAAATTTTCAAAATCCCGGCACCAAAGTCCGCTCCGCCTAAAAGACAATACAAAAATAATGATAAAGCCAAGAATCCAATCACAATCCAGATCATGATCCTTGCCCCCTGAATTTCATGGAAACCACTTTAAACTGCCGCGTCATGAGCCAAACAACAACCACACTCAACAACAAATAAATCACAGTCACGGCAAGAAAAGAATAGACGAGTCCAGGCATAGGAGTTAAAGTTTCCTTCGTTTTAAGAATCCCATAAAGGATCCATGGCTGTCGTCCCACCTCTGTGACCGTCCAACCCGCCTCAACTGCGATAAATCCTAACGGCGTACACCACGCAATAAGACGTAAAAATACCGGATGATAAATTTGTTTCTTCTTTCGAAAATACAAATAAAGAAAAATGATTCCCACCAGCATTAGAAAGATTCCAATTCCGACCATCAATTGAAACGCATAATGAACGACTGGTACTGGCGGCCATTCTTCTTGCGGGAAGGCATCAAGACCTTTGACTTCGGCATTCACATCAAAAAAAGATAAAAAACTGAGCCCCCCGGGAATGGTGATCGCGTAATCGACACGGCGCTCCCTCATATTAGGCACACCGCCGATATGCAATGGTGCGTGGGTTTGTGTTTCAAAAAGCGCTTCGGCGGCTGCAAGTTTGAGCGGTTGTCGTCGAGCAATATCTTTGGAACTGATGTCTCCGCTGATCGGCTGTAGAAATGCAGCAATGATGGCAAACCAAATGGAGATGGAAAAAGCTTTTTGATGAAGTTGATTTTTAGGCTCTTTAAGCAAAAGCCATGCATGGATACCGGCGACAGCAAACCCTGTTGCCACAATGGCAGCCAATGACATGTGAAGCGCTTGCGAAAACCACGCGTCGTTAAACATCGCTT
>JANLHA010000166.1 GCA_024653845.1 Candidatus Omnitrophota bacterium
CCATGATTTAAATTTTAAATCCTCCTTCTTAGAATCACAACATCTATCTTCACTGCTCTAAAACAATGAACGGATAATTGACCAACGGATCTGGCCAATACGCTTCATCCGCGATCACTCCCCGAAAATGGACAGAGAGCTTGGCAATGTGAGCCATCAAGTCGATTCCCATATAAATTTCCTTTTGCTGGCAGACATGTTTCAAATGTTCGATTCCCCCGACATAAAGATGTTCAAGGCCATTTTGATGATGTTGATGCCATTTGAGAAAAGCTGCGGAAATTTTAATCAAGCCCTGTAAAAATTGATGCGAAAGGTCCGACGAGGAGGTTTGGCGCCACAAGCCTTCCCAGGCTTCATGAGACTCCCACCAGAATGCATAATTGTACAAATCAATCGCAAAAAGATAATCTTGGTTCTTAGCCCATTGCGTGAGGATCAAGGGCTCAACCCCATGTTCTTTTTTTTGATAAGAGTGACCTTGAGGACTTTCCGTAGGATGAGGATTCTCTCCCGAAATGAAACGGTACGGGGGAAAGGCTCTCTGAGAATAGCGTGGGTGATGCTGCTCCGGTACATCCATAACGCAGACCCTTTCAGAGAAAAATCAGAGGTTGAATATCACGTCCATTTTCATCATAATATAAGCCATTTTGATGTTAAAGGATAGGAATTTCCTATGGGTTTTGTTCCTAAATTTCGGAAAATATTGTTCTATATTTTTGTGGCAATCTATTTAATTCTTTGCCCTCTTTTGATTTTTCATGCCTTAGGCATTTCTTTTGATTTAGACACCAAAACCATTCTCAAAACAGGAGTCATCTTTTTGGATACGATGCCTTTCGGAGCCAGAGTCTATCTTGACCATCGGCGATTACCCAAAAAAACTCCCACCTTGATTCGTAACCTTCCTCCTGGCAAGTATACGATCATGCTTTCTCTCGCTGGACATTTGCCATGGGAAGGAGAATTATTGGTCGAAGCTGAAAAAGCGAAAAATTTGCGCCATATTTTACTAATCCCTGAACGATGGAGTGTTGAAACGACGTCTTCTCTCACGTTTGAAAACATACTCACTTGGGATCAACAACCTCTTCTTTTGGCCTATCAAGGTCTTCAAATGAAAAAAACATTTGTTTACCGATGGAATTCTCCAAAACTTTCCAGATCAGGCAAAGATTTTTCTGCCCTGTCTTCTCCCAATTCAGTTTATCATTCCACGACTATTAGAAAAATATTCTCTCAGAAAAACAGCCCCATCATCATTTTGCAAGGGGAATTGAATAAACATCCCAAATTCTTATGGATTGATCTCTCTCAAAAATCTTTCTCGCCTCAAGATATTTCAGACCTTTTTCCACAAGTTCCGCAAAATATTCTTTGGGACGCCCAAAATCCTGAAATTCTTTTCACCCTTAATAACCAATCAGTTTCTCGTTTGGATCTGGTTTCCCGTGCCATTGACACAAATGTTTTTACAAATGTTCATGATTCTATAATTGAGAATCAACATATGTATGTTTTAACCAATCAGTTTTCCATCAAGAAATACAATCTCAAATCTGAAAAAGAAGAATGGGTCCTTACCAATCCTCAATGGGGGCAGCCCCTTCTCAATCGTCATCAACATTGGAAAATCTCTGTTCTTTCTGATCAAATTGTCATCCTTTTAAGTGAAAAAGGAGCGCTTCTTTCCAATCATCTTCCTTATGAGTTTGTCAAAGAAGGTGTTCGAGGCCTCAAATTTCATGCCGAAAAAAAACAACTCCTCATTTTCACGGAACATCAAATGGGTGTATTGGATTTTTCTTCTCAAGCTTTGGAATCGTTATTTGAGACTCCGCTTCAAGTTTCTTGGATTGATACTCAAGATGATCATATTCAGGATGTTTTCTGGATCAATGAGGGAACACAAATCCTCTACACCACACGTCATCAAGTTTATTTGATCGATCTTCAAAGTTTTGGACAGACCAAAAAACATCTTGTCACCGAGATCAAAAAAAACACCCAAGTCAGCTATGTTGATGGAAAACTTTTTTATCTGGTTCCAGAAAACGGACAGTTGTCAACAATCCAGATCCTTCCGTCACGACCTTCGTTTTTCAGATTGCTAAAGGAGAAAGACACGCATGCGATTTGAATTCACGAAACAAAATCTTCAAGGATCTGAAAAAATCCTTCAACGATTTTTTGAAATCCTTCCAGGTCTCACGAGCTGGAGCCTGATCCTGGGCACGATTATTTTTTCAATCCTCAAACCTCTGGGAGCCGCTCTTTTGATCATTGCTTTTTATTTATTCTGGATTCTTCGTCTGCTGTATATGATGATCTTTTTGGTGCTTTCCTATTACCGACTAAAAACCAG
>JANLHA010000167.1 GCA_024653845.1 Candidatus Omnitrophota bacterium
TGGATTTTCTGAAGCGGCTGTTGAGACCAAGGCAGAGGAGCCCCGTTTCCATCACGCTTGATTTCTAAATTCAGTAAAACAGGATTTAAATTGATGCCACCCACTTCTCCTGATTGAACGCTAAATTGCTGAATCAATCTTAAAGAAAGACTCTCTCCCAACGGTGGACTGTCTTTTCGATAAGCTTCAATACCTTGCAAGGCATAATCAGGAGAAAGCGGGTTGAGATTGGCATCACGATCAACGGCAGCCAACAATCCATTATCTGATTTTTTAACAGTGTCATCGGGACCAGTGATTTCAATACGATCTTTGTAGACCCCCACCTGAGATGGCGTCATGCTGACCATCCAGTTACCTTCCCCATTCCTTGAATTCTCAACGCGCGACATCGGGAACCTTCCTACAGGATTCCCAGTTTCATCCAGCAAAATGAGCGATACATCTTTAGGGTTTCCTTTTACAAAAGCTTCAACCATGAATGGAGTCGTCTGTTCCGCCGGAGAATCAAGGACTCTGATTTGCACAGTTCCTTTTTGATGATCGGGACGTGCCCCGAGCAATTCAACGGCTTCTGGACGAGGACGAGCGGTCTGTCGGGCACGTCTTCTAGCCTCCAGCAACCTTCGGGTTAAAGCAATACCAGCACCGGCTTCTAGAGTCGAAGATCGCCCACGAACAGCTTCCAACAATTCTCCCGATGAAACAGCCTGAGGTAATCTGCGATTCCAAGATGTTTGCTGTCCAGGTAGATTAAGACGGTATCGATCATCCAGACCAGCAATATCGGTCAGAGTCAAGATGGCTATCAAAGGAACAGAGCCCATGGGCATTTGAGGATACACTTCTCGAGGAGCAAAAGACATTTGTAAAAGTTTTTCATGAACTTCGGGAGTTAACGTTGTTCTATGCCTTTGCAAATCTTGGTCAGAAGTGCCCGGCCAGAAATCTCGCAACAAATCCATTTTTTCATTATCACTCAAAGCTGCCCAGGCAGAAGAAATATTGGCGGAATCCGCAACAGAAAACATCGAGACATCATTGTCTTGATCATTCAAAGGATGATAACGCGAGCGCCGATTCAAACCCCAAATTTTTGGATTTAACACATAACCCCCTGCCCTTTTTGATGACTGGACCAAAGCATCACTGACATTCCCGAGCATTTCAGGAATAAAAACGGTCCCCCTGGCCTGGCTTAAAGCTTCAAACTCAGACATCAATTTTTCTCCTGGCCCTTCTCTATAATAAGCCACACGTACCCCATCCGTCGGAAGCGGCCCTTGCCCATCTTCTGGAAATAACCATTGCAACGTAAATCCATCATCTTGGGCCCGCTGGTTTGGAGTCAACCGAATAAAATCCCAGAGAGGCTGGTTTTTCAATATTTTGTCTTCAACCATCCATTCTCTATGCCAAGAAGGTCCCAAACGCGAAGCACCATCAGCAGCTTTGCGACCGATCATCACCATGTTTCCGTTCGAACGAACCTGAGCATCCTCGAGGAGCAAGTCAAGAATTTCTTGTGGTAAACGTGGACCACCATCTCTCGGATTAGATAATGTTTCGATAATCATCGCGCGGACTTCTTGGGCGGCGCGAGATTTCGCCTCTTCACCACCTTCTGCCAGAGCTCTCTCACGAACTGCCTGAATCGCACCATAAATTCCTAACTTTTCCAATGTAAACTATTCCCCAACATCCATTAAGAAAACATAAACTTGATAAGGACCCGGGGCATGATCAAAACGAACATATTTAGCCCGTCGCTGATTTATTTGAAAAACATCTCGCAGATATTCTGAAGCTGCAGGACGTTGAAAGTCATAAACCGAAAATTGCCAAATCTGCCCTAAAGGAGTTTCTTTTTTCCCTGGAACCCCCTGAACCTCCCGACGAGGATAACCTCCCTCTTGATCACCAATGCTAATGATTCCCGGATTTTGCCATACACGAGCATCGGCTGGAGCAAATGGCATATCAATCATGAAATCCACTTGACGTTCATTTGCGTATTGAGTCAGTTCATCCCACTGACGGGTGAGAACAAATTGGATAAAAGAATGGAATAACATCGCTTGTTCATGTCGGTCACGCGCTCGTTCGAGAGCCGCGGGATTTCTTTCGCTAATTCCTGGTTCTCGTCGGCTCCAAGTGCGCCAATCCCAACCTGTCTCACCATCCTGGCGCATATGTTCTTCCTTTAAAAGATAATAAAGGATATCATCATTTAGGGCCGGGCTCATCTCCTCACGAAAATTTTCAAAGGCTTGATACATTGTACGGGTATTTTGACGACGAAATTCTTTCCAAATGCGACCTAAGACATCTATCTTGAGTTGAAAAATTCTTTC
>JANLHA010000168.1 GCA_024653845.1 Candidatus Omnitrophota bacterium
ATCTTTTTACGCAAATCATCAATTTGAGACGAGGTCAGGGCTGAATAACTCAAAAGAAAAACGCTCTCATTGGATTGAAGACCCTGCTTAACGTTATCAACCAATTTCTCTCTAAAAATTTTTCCGACCTTTGCCATATTCCTCTCCTCTAAACTCCAACTCTTAGATGGCGACTTTAACTCCTGGCCCCATCGTCGTTGACAACCACAAAGATTTGATCAAGGTTCCCTTCACAGATGCAGGCTTCACATGATTCAAAGCATTCAAAACAGCACTGACGTTATCAAACATCTGCTGCGACGAGAACGATCTTTTTCCCACACCCAAATGCACGCCACCCTGCTTATCGGTCTTAAATTCAACACGACCAGAACGAATTTCTTGAATGGCTTTAGCGACATCATTTGTAACGGTTCCTGCCTTAGGGCTGGGCATCAATCCGCGAGGACCCAAAACTTTTCCAAGCTTACTGATGTCACGCATCATGTCAGGCGTGGCAATAACACAATCAAAATCCATAAATCCTTGCGTGACTTTTTCAACCAATTCCGCAGCGCCCACATAATCGGCACCCGCATCTTCGGCCTTTTTAGTCAACTCACCTTTACAGAAAACTAAAATTCGAACCTTTCTTCCAGTCCCATGAGGAAGAGCAACCGTTCCACGAACCAACTGATCGGAACTTTTAACATCCACGTTCAAATTTGCATGGAACTCGATTGTTTCATCAAATTTGACTTTTGGAAATTCTTCAATTTTAGCCACAGCGTCTTGAAGATTATACGCCTGGGTTTTATCGACGATCTTTTCAAATTCTTTTGTTCTTTTACTGACCTTAGCCATATTCTGTGCCCTCAATTAATCAACAACTTCGATTCCCATACTACGAGCTGTACCTTCAACGATTTTCATCGCTTGACCAATATCGCCAGTATTCAAATCCTGCATTTTCATCTTGGCAATCTCTCGCACCTTGTCTCGCTTGATCGTGGCAACTTTTTCTTTCCCGGCTGTTCCCGAAGCTTTAGCGATATTCGCTGCTTTTTTCAACAACACCGAGCTAGGCGGCGTTTTGATAATAAAATCAAAAGATTTATCTTTGTAAACCGTAATGACTGCAGGAAGAATAATCCCTTCTTTGCCTTTGGTGGCCTCATTAAAAGCCTTGCAAAAGCCCATGATGTTGACACCATGCTGACCCAATGCCGGCCCCACCGGTGGCGCAGGATTCGCTTGCCCTGCAGGAACATAAAGTTTGATTTGAGCTGAAACTTCTTTTGCCATAAAAAATTCCTTTGATTGATTAAATCTTTTCCACTTGCCAATATTCGAGTTCAACCAATGTCGATCGTCCAAAAATCGAAACGCTGACCTTCAGCTTGCCTCGCTCGGGATAAACTTCCATGACAGATCCATTAAAATTAGCAAAAGGCCCTTCCGCAATTCTGATCGCCTCGCCAATTTCAAAAACCACTTTTGGACTGGGCTTGGTTTCCGTATCCTCTGTCCGACGGACAATCGAGTCCACCTCATGATCAGGAATGGGAGTCGGATTCTTACCCGCACCGATAAAACCCGTAATTCCAGGCGTGCTTTTGACCAAATACCAGCTCTCCTTGTTCATGTCCATCTTCACAAGGATATATCCAGGAAAAAATTTGCGAGCTGTGATTCTTTTTTTACCACCTCGGACCTCTGAGACCTGTTCCGTAGGCACAATGATTTCGCTAACAAAATTCTTCAAATTGGTGGCAGCCATGCGACTCTCAAGACCAGCCTTCGCTTTTTCTTCAGCCCCCGTTTGCGTGTGAATCACATACCATTTCATCATCATATCTTTTTAACCTATCCAATAATAAATCTGATCAATTTTGAAAGAACAAAATCGGTTGAGGCGATAAAGACTCCCAAAAAGAATGAACTCAAAATCACGACCACGGTTGACTCCCAGACCTCTCGCTTCGTTAGCCAAGAAACCTTCTTAAGCTCTGTTGTTACTTCTGATATGAATTTCTGAACTTTTCCTAGCATCTCACATCCATTTTTACAGGCCTGGTAGGATTCGAACCTACAACCTACGGTTTTGGAGACCGACGCTCTACCAGTTAGAGCTACAGGCCTAAAATCCTTCCCGCCAGAAACCTATATTTAAGGAATATGCGACTAGCTTCATCGCCCGTCTTGAAGCGGACGTTATTTTTTCAGTTCACGATGCGCAACGTGCTTTCGACAAAAACGGCAAAACTTTTTGAATTCCAAACGCTCTGGGTTTTGTTTTTTATCTTTGGTGCTGCAATAATTGATACGTTTGCACTCGGTGCACTCAAATTGGATATTTTCTCGCATAGATAATAACTCTTTAAAATCCGACTCTGATTTTTAAGCCCCCGACCGGAATTGAACCGGTGACCCCGTCCTTACCAAGGACGTGCTCTACCGGCTGAGCTACAGGGGCGATTCTTCTGGCCACTAGAATGAGACGATAGTATATTCAGCAAAGATAATATTGTCAAGTATTTATTTTAATATAGAAACTTCCGGCCTTAAATGCCCCCAGCAGCATTTCCTATTCAAATTCTCGTCGAGAAAATCAAACCTTTCGAATCAGGCCGTTATTTTTAGAAAACGTCGTTTGCCAATTTTGATGACACCTTCCACTACACTCCAACTTTCGCTCTCAATTTTTTGCCCATCATGCGCGATTCCTCCTTGCTTCAAGAGACGTCGCGCTTCGCTTTTGGATTCAACAAGACCCTTCTTCAACAAGATCTCAATGATGCCCACTCGCCCTTCTTTCATCAAAGAATACTCTGCCATCTCATCAGGAATCTGATGTTGACTAAAAACCTTTTCAAATCCT
>JANLHA010000174.1 GCA_024653845.1 Candidatus Omnitrophota bacterium
GAGCCAGCCATGGCGGAGGTGGAGCAAGCCCTAAAGGCTTCGCCTGATTATAGTGTAGGCTATCGGATTGCTGCGAAGATTTATTCCAGACAAAAGAAATATCGTGAAGCGTTCGAAAACTTTAGAGTTGCAGCGATGATGTCCCCCCACGATAAGGGTTTGAGGTTTAACTTAGCGATGGCGTATTACCATCTCAAGGAGTACGAATATGCTGCTAAGGAATATCGTAAAATGATTCAGAACTGGCCTTCGGATGCCAAGCCGTATTATGAGCTTGCGCGAATATATGCTCGACAACACAAATATCCGGAGGCGATTGAGGTTTTGAAAAAAGCTGTCAGTTTAGCGCCGCAACATGGAAAAGATATTTTGGAAGTTGGAAATGCTTTGATGGAAGAAGCCGCTTATCCTGAAGCCCAACAAGCGTATGAGATGCTGTTGACTTTGGAGAAGTACCAAGCCATTGGTCACCGTAAATTAGGGGATGTTTACGAAAAAATGGGCGAAGAAGATAAGGCCCAAGAAGAATTGAAAAAAGCGAATGAGATCGATCCCGAGAACAAAGCCGAGAAAGAACTTCTTGAAGAGAAGCGTTAAGTCTGTTGCAATCATTTTGTAGACAACGTATAATAACCAATTTGTATAGAACTTTTGCCGCAACGGATAGGAGTTTTTTGAATGCGTGATGTGTTGACTTTTATCATGGCGGGGGGAAAGGGCGAGCGCCTTAATCCTCTGACCCGAGACCGCGCCAAACCCGCAGTGCCTTTCGGCGGAATTTATCGGATCATCGACTTCACTTTAAGCAATTGTGTCAATTCTGGATTACGGCGAGTTTATGTCTTGATCCAATACAAATCGTTTTCTCTTCAAAAACACATCTTGGCCGGATGGGATGTGGTTTCCACCCAGCTTGGAGAATTTATCGACGTTCTTCCTCCGCAGCAGAGAATTGGTTCGGACTGGTATTTGGGAACCGCCGACGCGATTTATCAAAACAGTTATGCCATCCGTGACCACAATCCAGAGTCCGTATTGATTCTCGCGGGTGATCATATTTACAAAATGAATTACCAGAAGATGATTGCTTTTCATCAGGAAAAAGGGGCTGACATGACAGTGGCATGCATCCCCATGCCGGTGGATACGGCGGCTGGTTTTGGTGTGATTGAAGTGGATGCCGATAATCGAGTGCAAGGATTTCAAGAAAAACCCGATAAGCCTAAAACCATTCCCGGCGACCCGAATCGAATTCTGGCTTCCATGGGAATTTATTTATTCAATAAAGATGTTTTGCTTAAAGAGCTTGAGTTGGACGCCAAGGATAAAGCGAGCAGTCATGATTTTGGAAAAAATATTATTCCAAGCATGTTGAAAAATAAACGAAAAGTTTACGTTTATCAACATGTTGATGAAAACAATAATCCTCGTTATTGGCGGGATATCGGAACACGAGATGCCTATTATGAAGCGAACATGGATCTTGTGAAGCTGCAGCCAGAATTTGATTTGTA
>JANLHA010000181.1 GCA_024653845.1 Candidatus Omnitrophota bacterium
CGATTGATCGTCCAAGCAAAAGGGGGAACAACCGATGTTCAAAGGATCAATCGTTGCATTGGTCACGCCATTTAAAAATGGAAAAGTTGATGAAGCGAAGTACCGAGAGTTGGTGGAGTTTCAAATCAAGAATGGAACGAACGGAATTGTTCCCTGCGGAACAACAGGTGAATCCCCGACGCTGACCCCTCGAGAACATGAAAAGGTTGTAGAAATTTGTGTGGAAGCGGTTAATAAACGGATTCCGGTCATTGCGGGAACGGGATCCAATTCTACGGCCGAAGCCATTGCCTTTACCAAACATTCCGAGCATGCGGGTGCGGATGGCGCTCTCGTTGTCTCTCCTTACTATAATAAGCCCACTCAAGAAGGCCTCTATCGTCACTTCAAGGCCATTGCCGAGAGTGTAAAGATTCCAATCATTCTTTATAATATTCCAGGTCGTACCGCTTGCAATATTGAAGCAGACACCATGGCTCGGTTAGCCAAAGATTGTAAAAATATCGTCGGTGTTAAAGAAGCGACTGGATCTTTGGATTTTATGCAAACGGTTAAACAAGTTTGTCCGCCGGAATTTTTATTGTTTTCCGGAGATGATGTGTTGACATTGCCCATTTTAAGTATTGGTGGGGTTGGAGTCATTTCGGTTGTGGCCAACATTGTTCCCCAAGATGTCGCCAAGGTGGTTGATGCTTTTAGCCGTGGGCAATTGAAGAAAGCTCAAGAGATTCATGCGAAACTTTTACCTCTTGTGAAAGCGATGTTTGTCGAGACCAACCCTATTCCAGTGAAGACGGCGATGAAGTTGATGGGCCTTTGTTCCGACGAGCTTCGTTTGCCATTGTGTGAAATGGGAGAGAAGAATCTTGCGGTCTTGAAGAAGGCATTGAAAGATTACGGGTTGATTAAGGATAAACAACTTGTGGGAGTTTTATAATTTAATTGATTTATCGGCGAATGGGCAACTCCTTCGCTCACAATCGGCCCGTTTATTCTAGAATTGAAACCTAGTTTGTTAACGGGACTCAGAGTTCGCTCAGGAATTGCTCATCCACCGATATGATAATGAAATCATTCAGAAAGATAAGGATATGATCAAACTCGCTGTTAGTGGTTGTTATGGACGGATGGGGCAGAGGATCACTCATTTTGCATTGCAAGATAAAGAGTTTAAGCTTTCAGCTCTTCTCGAGCGGCCCGATCATCCACAAAATTCTCAGCTCCTCGAAGGGCTTCCTGTGGTTACCGATGCAAACAAATTGGCCGGAAGCGATGTGTTGATTGAATTCACCACTCCCGAAGCCACTCTTAAGAATTTGGAAATTTGCCGTAAACACAAAGTTCGCATGGTCATTGGCACCACGGGACTTGATCCTCAACAAATCGAACAGATCCATCAAGCTTCCGAAGATGTTGCCATTGTTTTTTCATCCAACATGTCCGTTGGAGTCAACATCCTTTTCAAGTTGACCGAAATTTTATCTAAGACCGCTCCCGCAAACTACACGGTCTCGATTCGAGAAGCGCATCATATCCACAAAAAAGACTCTCCATCCGGAACCGCTAAAACGTTGGCGGAATTTGTGGAAACGAACTCGACACACAAAGTCAAAAATATCGAAGCCATCCGAGAAGGAGAAATCATTGGCGACCACGATGTGATTTTTGAGAGCGAAGAAGACGTCATTGTCCTTCGTCATCACGCCAAAACACGAGACATTTTTGCCAAAGGTTCTCTGGTCGCGGCTAAATTTTTGGCAACAAAGAATAAGGGGCTCTTTCATATGCAAGACGTCCTCGGGTTGCGCTAACACTTTTATCCCATTTTTAGAGAAAGGTGGGCGAATGAAGCTATTTGTTCAAAAACCAATCCATCAAATCGTCGCAGAATCCGAAGGTGGCGAACATAAACTCAAGCGAAGTTTAAGTGCCAGAAGTCTGGTGGCTTTAGGCATTGGGGCTATCATTGGTGCGGGGCTTTTTTCTTTGACCGGAATTGCTGCGGCAGAAAATGCCGGGCCCGCCGTTGTGTTGTCATTTGTTGTCGCTGCGGTTGGTTGCGCATTTGCCGGAATGTGTTATAGCGAATTGGCCTCAATGATTCCTGTTGCCGGAAGCGCGTACACATATGCCTACGCGACAATGGGTGAGTTGATGGCCTGGATCATTGGCTGGGATTTGGTTTTGGAATACGCGGTGGCCGCGTCGGTTGTGGCGGTGAGCTGGTCGAGATATGTGAAATCTTTTTTGAGTGATTTTAATATTCATCTTCCTGCGCAGTTTACCGCATGTCCTTTTGATCAAGTGATTTTAGCCGATGGGACCATCACTTCAGGAATTGTGAATATCCCGGCAATTTTGATTATTGTTTTGGTTTCTATCCTTTTGATGATCGGAATTGAAGAATCGGCGTCGGTGAATACGACCATCGTTTTTATCAAGGTCGCAGTTGTTTTAACATTCATTGGGGTTGGCCTTAAATTTATCAACTGGAATAACTACACGCCCTTTATTCCTGAGAACACCGGAAAATTCGGAGAGTATGGGTGGAGTGGTATTATGCGCGCCGCAGGGATCATTTTTTTTGCTTATATCGGATTTGATTGTGTTTCGACAGCCGCTCAGGAAACTCGTCGGCCTCAGCGCGATGTCCCGATCGGGATCATTGGGTCATTGGCGATCTGTACCGTTCTTTATTTGGCCTTTGCATTTGTTTTAACAGGGATGGTTAATTATCAGGCGATGAAAGGTGATGCCGCACCGGTTGCTACAGCCATTAATCTTACGCCGTACCCATGGCTGCAATTCCTGATCAAATTGGGAATCATTATGGGATTCACATCTGTGATTCTGGTCCTCTTGTTGGGTCAATCGAGAGTTTTTTATTCGATGTCGCGGGATGCAGCCCATCAAGGATGAATGCCCCTACCGCAGTACGGAACCTAAAGCCGCCTTGGGCGAATTTCCCTCCGTGTGAAATCCTGGCCTCCGTTTCCGTCGGATCACCAA
>JANLHA010000183.1 GCA_024653845.1 Candidatus Omnitrophota bacterium
GGACGTCGTTTAGTTGACAAATTATTTCCCGTAGACTTCCCCAGCTTTCTAAATTAGAATAATTTTTTAAAATCAATTGCCCCCGAAAACGAGATTAACGTTTTGAAGGACAGCCTTTATTTAAAATTTAATGTCCTAAGTTTGAGGGGGATTTTTTGTCAAAATCTACCCCCGTTCGGAAATTAATTTCTAGCGGGGGTTTTGTGGTTTTAAAATTTCTTATCATCCCCCTTTAATTAACCTACCCCAAAAATCAAACGGAGGAATCAAAAATGGGGAAAAACATGAAGGAACAGAATCAAATGGCCGCAGGCACCAAGATAGCAATCTTAAAGGGTGGGAATATCCGTAAGACGCTCCACAATAACGAGTGGTGGTTTTCAATCATTGATGTTTGCGAAGTCCTTTCGGGCAGCAGCATTCCTCGCCGGTATTGGAGCGATCTAAAAAAGAAACTTATCGAAGAGGGATATTCCGAGTTGTACGAAAAAATCGTACAACTGAAGCTGCAATCGCCGGACGGCAAGTTTTATGCGACAGATTGTGCTAATCCGGAAACATTATTTCGCGTTATTCAATCTGTCCCTTCGCCCAAAGCCGAGCCTTTTAAACGATGGCTGGCCCGCGTCGGCTATGAGCGTATCCAGGAAATCGAAAATCCCGAATTGGCCACAAAACGCACTCGACTTCTCTACAAATTAAAAGGCTACAGCGATGACTGGATCGAAAACGCATGCGCGGTATTGCTATCCGCGAAGAATTGACGGATGAATGGCAAAAACGTGGAGCAAAGGAAGACAAAGATTACGAAATCCTAACAGCCGAAATATCCAAAGCTGCTTTCGGAATTACACCAATTGAATATCACAAACTTAAAGGTCTCAGGCGTGAAAACTTAAGAGATCATATGGATGATTTTGAATTGATTTTTACAATGTTGGGAGAACGCGCCACGACTGAAATTCACCGGAATGAAAATTCTCAGGGTATTCCTAAGTTAAAATCCGATGCCGGCACCGGAGGCAAAATCGCCGGGGATGCCAGAAAGGCGCTCGAAAAAAGGTTGGGGCGTTCAATTGTCTCATCAAAGAACTATTTAAAAAGTCCGCAGTCATTAGAGAAATTAAAATGACTTATTGCGAAGATGATTTACTGCCCATTTCTACCCTGCAGCACTTAATATTTTGCGAGCGCCAGTGCGCTCTGATTCATATCGAGCAGATATGGGTAGAAAATCTCTTCACCGGTCAAGGCCGGGTGATGCATGATCGCATGTATTGGGAAACGGTTGAGCAGCGGCGCGATGTTCGCGTAGAATTTGGAATGCCTATTCGTTTTCTAGCATCGAGTTGAACATATCGGAGTGAAGAAATCTCCAGATTAGGAGGGACCTTTAATTGTGTAAGTTGATTTACGAACCCTTATCCTCTGTAAACTTCCTCATTGCATTGCTTTCTTCCTTATACTATAATGCCAACAATATTAGGATTTCGAAAACTCTAGTGCCCGTCGAGGATATCATTTCATGATCACACAATCTTCTGATAAATCTCAAACTATTCCTACAGCCAAAACATATCGTCAAGAAGCTCAGAAAATTCAGGATTTAGACTTGAGTTATCAGCCATTACCCGGCTCAACTAAAAAATATCGTTCTGGGGAAATTTATCCAGACCTTCGAATTCCTTATCGGGAGGTGGCTCTCTCTGCAACACATCATCCTGATCAAACCACAACTCCGAATCTTCCGGTCGCACTTTATGACCCCTCTGGGCCTTACACCGACTCAAATATCAAAATCAATATCCTTGAAGGGCTTTCAGGGCTGCGCAAGCCTTGGATTTTAGGTCGAGGAGATGTGGAAATTTTAGAACAATCCACGTCGC
>JANLHA010000188.1 GCA_024653845.1 Candidatus Omnitrophota bacterium
TGACTTGGGTGTATCAACGGGAAATCTCACTAGAAAGTTGGCGTTGCGTCATCAGGCGCGTCCAGATGTTCAATTCATTGGAATCGATGTTGAAGAAAATATGATCAAAGAGGCCCAAGATACGACGAAAGGTTTATCTAGCATCAGTCTTTCCGTTGATAACATTGCCACGTTCGATTATCAAAAATCCGATTTTATTGTTTCTTACTATACGATGCAGTTTGTGCCTCCCCATATCCGGCAAGATGTTTTTAACCGTATTTACCAATCGCTGAACTGGGGTGGAGCGTTTCTTTTGTTTGAAAAAGTGCGGGCTTGCGACGCGCGATTCCAGGATATGATGCAAACGCTTTACGTCGATTTTAAATTGGATCAGGGTTATAGTTCTGATGAAATTGTCAGCAAAACCAAAAGTTTAAAAGGGGTTCTGGAGCCGTTCTCGACACAAGGGAACATGGATTTATTAAAGAGAGCAGGCTTTGTGGACATTATGACGGTTTTTAAATATATTTGTTTTGAAGGTTTTCTAGCCATCAAATGATGAGGAGAATGAAGGAATGAATACTTTAGAGAAGTTTTTCAGCGAAAATAAAGACGAAGTGGCTTTTTATGACGGTTATGCTAATTATTTAAGCCACCTGGTGAAATCGTTGGATAAAAAAGCGGTGCGAAATGTTGCCGAATGCTTTTTGAAGGCCAGAGAAGAAAACCGGACGATTTATTTTGTCGGAAATGGTGGGAGTGCGACGACCGCCATGCATTTCGCTCAAGATGTGGGTGAGATTGGCCGCAAAATTGGGGGGAAAGGTTTTCGTACCAAAAGCATCGTCGACAATGTCTCTGCATTGACCGCCATTGGCAATGATTATGATTACTCTCAAGTTTTTTCTCTGCAAATCCAATATTGTTTTGATCCGGGCGATGTTTTGGTTCTGATTTCCGCCAGCGGCAACAGTCCGAATGTCATCAAAGCCGCTCAGCTTGCCAAAGAAAAAGGTGGGGTCACCGTCGCTTTGGTTGGATTTTGTGGCGGACAGTTGGCCAAGATGTGTGATCACGTGGTTCATGTCGAAAGCATCAAGGGCGAATACGGTCCCGTCGAGGATGTTCATCTGGTGTTGAATCACATGATTACGTCTTACCTCATGTTGAGTCTAAAGGCTTGACAAAATTTATGTCTCTCAAGGTTTTCATTTCTACATCCACTTTTGCAGAAATAGATCTTCGTCCTTTAGAGAAATTAAAGAAGCAAGGGCTTGAAGTCACGCGGAATCCCTATCAGCGACGTTTGTCCAAAGAAGAAGCTCTTCGTTTGTATCCTCAGTATGATGGCCTCATTGCGGGTTTAGAATTGTTAGACCGTGAGGTCTTGCAAGCCTCTCGTCGTCTGAAAGTGATTTCGCGATCCGGAGCTGGGATGTCCAATGTGGATATGAAAGCCGCTCGCGAATTGGGCATCAAAGTTTTCAATACGCCTCTGGCTCCTACGAATGCGGTTGCGGAATTGACCATCGGTGGATTGTTGTCCGTTCAACGCCATATCGCGATGATGGACGCGGCTATGCATCAAGGGCGTTGGGAAAAAAATCTTGGTTGTGAAGTCAAAGGAAAGACCGTTACGATCATTGGTTGCGGGAATATTGGTCAGCGTGTTGCGGCTTTGTTAGAACCTTTTGGCGTGCGCATCATCGTTGTGGATATCAAGACCCAAGAAAAGTGCCACTATGAACAAATGTCATTGAAAGAAGCGTTGGGTGTTGCGGATATTGTGACACTCCATTGCAGTGGAGAAACTTGTTTGTTGGGCGTTCAAGAGTTTTCTTGGATGAAAAAGGGTGTGGTGATTTTGAATGCGGCTCGTGGAGGATTGATCGACGAGAAAGCTCTGGTGAAAGCTTTGGATGCGCAACACGTGCGAGGAGCATGGTTGGATACATTTGAACTTGAACCTTATCAAGGGCCATTGCTGCAATATCCACAGGTTGTGATGACACCCCATGTTGGCTCGTATACCCGCGAATGCCGCTCGGAAATGGAAATGGAAGCGGTGAATAATTTGATTGCCGGTTTTAGATTATAGACAACCATGGACGATTTGAAATTAGCCCAAAATGCAGCCAGGCAAGCCGGGGATATTCTTAAGAAATATCAAAAAGATTTTCTTTCTGTGAATCAGGACCTGTTGCACGACGTAAAAATTCAGGCCGACGTGGAATCAGAGAAGATTCTTATTGAATATTTATCAGGGTATACTTCATATTCCATTTTGTCAGAAGAAAGAGGTTTGATCCCAAGAGACCAAAGTCGTCGACAGTGGATCATTGACCCGGTGGATGGGAGCTTGAATTATTCTCGAGGCCTTCCGATCAACTGTGTCTCCATCGGATTATGGGAAGGTGAGGAACCGTTGCTCGGAGCGGTTTATGATTTTAATCGTGATGAAATGTTTTATGGTTCGAGTAAAGAAGCGTTTTTGAATGATCAGAAAATCAAAGTCAGTGATATTCGTCAAAAGACCCAAGCCATTCTTGCCACAGGATTTCCTGCTAATTTGAATTTTTCCGACGATGTTTTGCGAGATTTTTTAAAAGAGATTCAGGTTTATAAAAAATTGCGCTGGCTGGGCTCTGCAGCACTATCGATTTGTTATGTGGCGGCCGGCCGCGTGGATGCCTACCAAGAAAACAATACGATGTGGTGGGATATTGCGGGTGCGGTTCCCATTGTTCTGGGTGCGGGTGCTCAAATGAATCTCAAAAAGCTTGGTCAGCCTTTTGCTTTTGATCTGAAAGTGGCCAATTCATTTTTATTGAACGCTTAGTCTCGCGCGACATATGATCTCTCTTCGAAAATTTCAATTCAAAATCCTCAGTGGTTTGCTTTTCTGCATTTTGTTTTCTTCCGGCATTCTTTTGGCTCACCACAAGCCTCTCTGGAACGACGAGATTTATAGTCAGCATAGCAGCGTCGAAAATATTTCTGTTTGGAGAATGATCTCGGGGAAAATTCCGGAAGGGAATAATACCCCGTTATTTTATCTGGGACAAAAAGTGATCTCGGCCATTTCGGGATATCAGACTTTACCTGCTTGGAGAGAAGGTGCTCAGAATTGGGGAGAGCGGGATCCT
>JANLHA010000190.1 GCA_024653845.1 Candidatus Omnitrophota bacterium
CAGCAGAGCTTCTTTTCTCTGGCTCAAAGAACGATCCGAATGGATCTCGGAAGCCGAATGGCCCATCTGATGGATGGCTCGCGCAATTTTCGAAGCCCCAATTTTTGTTCTGGAAAATAAAAGAACAGATCCTCGGTATTGATCGAGCAATTTTCTTAACAGATCTCGTTTTTGTTCTCGTCGGACGATAAAGAGTTCATGAGTGACACCTGCAGACGCTGTCCCGGACGGGGCGATTTCCACCTGAACAGGAAATTTCATATAGGAAGAGGTGATTTTAACAATGGATGTTGGCATCGTCGCTGAAAAAAGCATGGTCTGTCGTTGACTGGGGACAGATTTTAAAATTTCATTAATCTGCGGGGCAAAACCCATATCCAGCATCCGATCCGCTTCATCCAAAACCAGAATGTGCACATCATTCAAACGCACTTTTCTCTGCTCCATCAAATCGATCAACCGCCCGGGTGTCGCAATCAAAATGCGCGGATTACGCTCCAAAGCTCTGATTTGTCGAATGAGGGGATCTCCGCCAATCATCGATACAGTTTTGATTCCTAAAGGATGACACAACTTGAGGATATTTGTTTCCACCTGAAGAGCCAATTCTCTCGTCGGAACCAAGACCAACGCACGTCCCTTTTGATTGACCAGACGCTGAACCATGGGAATGGCAAAAGCCATAGTTTTCCCTGTTCCTGTTTGCGCAATACCGATGATGTCTTTCCCTTCAAGCGCAATGGGAATGGTCTGGTGCTGAATGGGTGTCGCATTCTTAAACTTCAGACTCAAAATGATATCGATAAGCTGGGGGGTGATACCTAACCCATAAAAATTTAAATTTGATTCTTGCACGTCATGCCCTCAAATGGTTAAAGATTCCTAAACAGCTCTAAACAGCCAACAGTATGATGGATATTCGTCGATTGTCAAGGAATTCAAATCATGCACTCGAATCTTCCAAAAACGCCCAACGCTGGTAAGATTTGAGCAATTCGTCTTCAATCGCATCCAATTTGGCTTTGGTTTGGCTGATTTCTTGCGGCGTATTCTTGTAAAATGAAGGATCCGCCATCCTCGTAAAAATTTCATCCTGTTCGGCTTCAAGCTTCTCGATCTTTCCAGGAAGAGCGGCGAGCTCTTTGCCTTCCTTAAACGACAATTTGCGAGGCTGAGCCTTTTTTTCTTGGATAATATCAAGGGCCTCTTCTTCTTGCGCTGGCTTAGGCTTTTCTTTGAGGACAGTGACGGGGGCTTTGCGCTGACTCAACCAATCGTCATACCCTCCGACATATTCATTGAGCACTCCATCTCCCTCGAGCACAATCGTACTCGTAACAACATTGTTGAGAAAAGCACGGTCGTGGCTGACAAGCAGCAGTGTTCCGGAATATTCAAGCAACAATTCTTCCAAAAGCTCTAAGGTTTCAATGTCCAGATCGTTGGTTGGCTCATCCATCACCAAAATGTTGGACGCCTTGGTAAAAAGCCGTGCTAAAAGCAAACGATTGCGCTCTCCACCGGAGAGAACTTTCACGGGGGTGCGTGCCCGCTGCGGGGAGAAAAGAAAATCCTGCAAATACCCGATGATATGTCGCGACTTGCCATTGATCGTGATCGTATCACTACCGCCGCTGACATTTTCAATCACGGTCTTTTCTTCATCCAATTGTTCACGCAACTGATCGTAATAGGCAATTTCGATCAGTTGCGTGAACAATTGGATGAAGAAAAGACCGTGATTGAAAATGTCAGCGGCGGTAGTGATACGATCACGATCAATGG
>JANLHA010000194.1 GCA_024653845.1 Candidatus Omnitrophota bacterium
AGGATAAATCGAAGCCAAAAGGCTTGTGATCCAAACCAAAAATGTCGAAATCAATAACGACTCCAAACGCATTTGGGGATAAACAACAGAATCCACATAAAAAGAATTTAAAGCTTTAGCGAAAAGGGTAAGATCAATTCCAACATAACAAAAATAAGACGTCAAAGCTGCGCCTAACATTAACCCCAAAATACTCCCAACAATTCCTAAAAGAATGGCTTCCCATCCAATCATAAAAATGATTTCTCGGGGTTGAGTACCGACGGCCATCAAAATGCCAAATTCCCGAGTCCGCTCTAAAACTCCCATCAAAACTGTATTCAAAATCCCAATGGCCACAACAATCATCACCACAATCACAATCATCCAGACAAATGCATTATCAAATTCAATCCATTGCTGAAAACTTGGCGCCACTTCCTGCCAAGGCAAGACCTCGAGGTTTTGATGAAAAAAATCATCTCTCAATCGCTGTGTCATAAATTCCACATCATCGAGCGAGTTGAGACGAACAACAACTTCAGAAGTCCGATTTGACATCACAAAAAGTTCTTCCGCAGCTTGATGCGTGATTAAGGCAATTGTTTGATCAATTTCATCAGTTCCCGTATCAATCAATCCCCGAACCATAAACGCAGCAGAGGCAATGCTTCCATCCAACGCCTGAGACATGATGACCACTTTATCATCAAGGCTGACATTCAGATTTTGGGCAATTTTAAAACCTAAAATGATCTCTTGAAGACCTGGAGACTCCGCAGGGGGAGATTGAAGAAATGCGCCTGTCTTTATCCGTCGA
Source organism: Candidatus Omnitrophota bacterium (assembly GCA_024653845.1). Classification (GTDB taxonomy): domain Bacteria; phylum Omnitrophota; class Gorgyraeia; order Zapsychrales; family JANLHA01; genus JANLHA01. Next base: position 800 of record JANLHA010000194.1, read on the forward strand.
GGAAGACTGCCAACTTCTTTTTCACGTTCGGGGTCAACACCCAAAAGAGCCACCCCAGCCGAAGATTCCGAAGAACTGACCAATGCGGTCGCCTTGATCCGCGAACTCACCGCCTTGACTTTATTGTATTGACCTATCATCCTGACAATCTCCTCAGCATTCTGAATATTTCTTTCTAACTGTGGCTGCTGATAGAATCCCTTTTGATGGATTTGGATATGACCAGTAATCAAAGAGGTCTGATTATCAATCATTTGCTGGTGGACGCCATCGACAAACGATCTTAAGAAAATCAATGCCCCTAACCCAAAGCCAATGGCAGAGAGCGTGATCAAAGATCTTCGTCGATTTCTAAGAATATTTCGCCATGCGATTTTGAGAATGGTCATCATATCGATCCTTACGGAATCTTTTGCAAATAGGAGAGAGTGAAAATATTGGGGTCCAATGAAAGATCGTACTGCACGTCAACCAGTCGAATGACTGTTTGGTGGCCGGGCTTGATCATCGATGTCATGGTCCACACCTTAGGAATCAATCGGTTGGAAACGGTCCCGATATCAGAATATTTCAAAACTTTGATAAGCTTGCCTTTCTCGCTATAAAACTCTTCTTGCAAAGGTACAAAATCATCTTTGCGGACCCAACGGAACAATCGGCCCCACACGACCGCAGCTTTTGGCTTAGGAATAAATTCAATTTTATGAACCTCATGTCCATCGATGTTTATCGTCTCGACGATTTGATGTGTGTAATCGTGAACAACACTACTTTCCTTGACCAAGTCATCATTGGCAAAATCACTGCCCATCCAGGACTGCATCATCATGGAGGGAGGGATTTTAATGACCTTTTCAACCTGAGGAAGATAATTCCACATTTCATTCTTGATCCGAAGAGTCCCAATACCGGCTTCTTTAGCAGGAGAAAGGATCCGAATGAAAACTTGATCTCGCCCAACACTATCGACATGGAGTTCAAGCTTTCTCTGCCAATTCGGAGTCAAAATCTCCATGGTATAAATGCCTGTCGTGGAATTCCCTCGCATCAAATCATCGGAACGCTTAACAATTTCCGTCGGAGAGAGAACTTCTTGAGCAAAAATGGGAGGGGAGAGAATAAAGAAAAATAGAAAAAATGACGATATTAATGTTCTTCCTCTCATGGGCTTATGCTATCATACCGCTTAATCTTCTTCAACCAGCAAAACAGATTTATGAATCCTTCTTACGACTATATTATTATTGGCGCGGGCATCATTGGGCTCTCCATGGCCCGCACCCTTAAACAAAAATACCCTCTCGTTAAAATCCTCATCATCGAAAAAGAAGACGATACCGCATTTCACGCTTCGGGGCGAAACAGCGGCGTTCTTCATGCCGGATTTTATTACACCGCCAATAGCCTTAAAGCAAAATTCACGGTTGATGGCAATCGCCAAATGAAAGCGTATTGTCGAGAGAAACATCTTCCGATCAACGAATGTGGGAAACTTGTTGTCGCTCACAATGAAGAAGAATTGGCCACTCTTCATGAATTACATCGACGGGGTCACAACAATGGTTCTAACGTAAGCTTGATCAATATCAAACAAGCCGAAGAACTCGAACCCAATGTTCGAACATACAAAGAAGCCCTTTATTCTCCCGATACGGCAAGTGTGGATCCGCAAAAAGTTTGCCAAGCATTGAAGGGAGATCTTTTATCGATCGGCGTCGAGTTTTCTTTTGGCACAAAATATTTAAAACATCATCATCAAACGGTTGTCACAACCCAGGGAGAATTTGACGCTAAAAAAGTGATCAATTGTGCAGGACTTTATGCCGATAAACTTGCGCACGACTTTGGGTTTGGCCAAAAATATACGATGATTCCTTTTAAGGGGTTGTATTTAAAATACACAAAAAACAAAACAGATGTCCGAATGAACATCTATCCTGTTCCTAACCTCCGTAATCCTTTTCTAGGCGTTCATTTCACCAAAACCGTAGGAGGGGACATCAAAATTGGCCCAACAGCCATTCCGGCATTTTGGCGCGAAAATTATCAATGCTGGGAAAACTTCAACATTTCAGAAGTAACATCCATTGCTTATCATGAAGCTAAACTTTTTCTGACCAATGCCTTTCATTTCCGAAACTTGGCCTTTGAAGAAATGCAAAAATACAACAAAGATCATTTTATCGAACTCGCCACAAAAATGGTCAAAGGAATCGATAGAAAAGGCTTTACGGAATTCACCCGCCCTGGCATCCGTGCCCAATTGCTTGACAAAACAAACCTTTCTTTAGTCCAAGACTTTATCGTTGAAGGAGATGAAAAAAGTCTACATCTTCTTAACGCCGTTTCTCCCGCATTTACCTGTGCTTTTCCTTTTTCTAAGTATATTGTAGATAAGTATTTATAATTCCAATCCTTCAGGCTTTTAAATACGCTAAAGAAAAACTTAATTATTCCCCACTTTACCTCGTTTTTGTATTATAATCTATGTAGACAGACAATAAACTACGTTTAATATCGAAGCATTCTGCCTTGACTTAAAATTGAATTTTGACTAAAATATGCCGATTAATAAGGAGAAAATAATTATGGAATACCGAATGATGATTCAGGGGACCCCAAACCCTAACGCGCTCAAATTTGTTCTCAATACGCCTATTAAAAATGAAGGTAATGCGACTTATAAAAATACGGAAGAATGCACCGATAATCCTTTAGCCCGTGCGATTTTTTCTATTAGTAACGTAAAAGAAATTTATTTTTTTGATAACTATATCACCGTCACTCAAGACGGAACCGCTGATTGGGACTCCATCGAAGAGCAACTCAAGAAAACGATCCTCGAAAACATCGCTGATCATGATCCGAATTTTAAAGGACCCCAGCCCGTCCAAGTTGCTGTGCCCAAACCCGATAATCCTGAACTTTTAAAAATCGATGCCATTTTGAATGAAACCATTCGACCGGCTTTGCAAATGGACGGTGGCGATCTTCAAGTGATGAATTTGGATGGGAATGTTTTAACAATCAGTTATCAAGGCGCTTGCGGATCCTGCCCCACATCAACGGCAGGAACATTGAAAGCCATTGAAAATTTGCTTCGGGATGAATATAATCCCGAAATTGTCGTCGAGCTAGGATAAAAGGCGACGAAGGAGGACAAGCCATGGACCAAACACTGACTCAGAAAAAATGTCAACCATGCGAGGGGATTGGGAAGGCCTTGTCAACAAATGAGGCCCAGGAACTTTTGGCCCAAACTCCTCAATGGAAGATTTCGCCAGATAATAAAATGATTGTCCGCGAGTTTCAGATGAAAAACTTCTTGGCCGCTGTCAAATTGATTAACCAGGTGGCTGAAATTGCAGAAAAAGAAAATCATCATCCCGATGTTCATCTAACGGGATACCGCAAATTACGCATTGAGTTAAGCACGCATGCGTTGCAAGGATTATCAGAAAATGATTTTATTCTGGCGGCGAAGATCAACGAGTTGCCGGCGGAGTTGAAAAAATAAATTAATATCCGCGGATAAGAAAACTATGTTTAAAATCAACCGAAAAATTGAATATGCCCTGGTCTCATTGAAATACATGAGCCGAAAATCCCCGGGGCAACTGACATCCGCGAAAGAAATTTGCGATGCCTATCACACTCCATTTGACCCAACTTCCCGAGTTTTGCAACTCATGGCTCAAAAGGGAATTTTGCACGCAGAACAAGGCGCGCATGGAGGATACCAAATCATCAAAGATTTGACTAAAATCAACGTCGGAGATTTGAGCGATATCATTGTTGGGCCGATTAAAATCACCGATTGTATGCATGGGAACTATTCCCATTGCGGCTTGACCAGCTCTTGCAATGTGATTGCGCCCATGTTGAATTTAAATGAAAAAATCAGCGAAATATTCCATCAAGTGACGGTCTCGGAACTGCTCGAAGCCAAACATCAAGGAGAACGTCAAATTCGAGAAAAACCGATCTTGGAAAAAGAAACTTCTGCGAAGGCCCCCGCAGCAAACGTAGGAGGCGATCTCCATGGCTAAAATCAAAGATGAAAAAATCCTCAATGCCAAGACCATTGAAGAAAATACCCTATCGAGCCGAGAATACAAATACGGATTTTATACCGACGTCGAAAGTGACCGTGCCCCCAAAGGAATCAACGAAGACATCATTCGCATGATCGTTGAGAAGAAAGGGGAACCCGAATGGATGCTCGAATGGCGCTTGAAAGCTTATCGTCAGTGGATGACAATGAAAGAGCCTCATTGGCCAAATTTCGAGTATGGCCCGATCGATTATCAGGCGATCAGCTATTACAACGCACCTAAAGGCAAGAAGGGCTCGCCTCAAAGTCTTAAAGAGATTGATCCTGAAATCATCAAAACATTTGAACGCTTAGGCATTCCGTTAAGTGAACAAAAACGTTTGAGTGGAGTTGCCGTGGATGCCGTTTTTGACAGTGTTTCCGTCGGAACAACGCATCAATCTGAACTCAACAAGCTTGGCATCATTTTTTGCTCGATGACAGAAGCCATCAAACATCATCCCGAACTGGTCAAGAAATATATGGGCTCTGTCGTGCCTTATACCGACAATTTCTTTGCAACTTTGAATTCCGCGGTCTTTAGCGACGGATCCTTCTGTTACATTCCTAAAGGGGTCAAGTGTCCACTTGAATTGTCGACATATTTTCGGATCAATGCTGCAGAGTCAGGACAGTTCGAACGCACCTTGATCGTTGCCGAAGAAGGAAGTTCTGTGAGTTATCTCGAAGGATGCACGGCTCCGATGCGCGATGAAAACCAATTGCACGCGGCTGTGGTTGAACTTGTCACGATGGATAACGCTCAGATCAAATACTCAACGGTGCAAAACTGGTATTCCGGCGATAAGGAAGGACGCGGAGGGATTTACAACTTCGTGACCAAGCGTGGTAAATGCGCTGGCAAGAATTCTAAAATTTCATGGACACAAGTCGAGGCGGGAGCTGCGATCACTTGGAAATATCCAAGCTGCATTCTGCAGGGAGATAATTCCGTCGGAGAATTTTATTCGGTGGCTCTCACAAATAACCGGATGAAGGCGGATACGGGGACCAAAATGATTCATATCGGGAAAAACACCACCAGCACGATTGTTTCCAAAGGGATTTCTACAGATGAATCTCACAACAGCTATCGGGGAATGGTCAAAATTTTACCTTCCGCCGATGGGGCGAGAAACTTTTCACAGTGCGATTCAATGCTCGTTGGGAATAAATGCAGTGCAAACACGTTTCCTTATATTGAAGTGAGAAATAATTCCGCGGTTTTAGAGCATGAGGCATCGACTTCAAAAATCAATGCGGATCAAATTTTCTATTTGCAATCGCGAGGATTGGACTTGGAAGAAACGATTTCTCTGATTATCAACGGCTTCTGCAAAGAAGTCTTTAAAGAACTTCCCATGGAGTTTGCCGTCGAGGCAGTTAAATTGCTCGAGATGAAACTCGAAGGAAGTGTCGGTTAAGGAGGATGATTCATGTTAGAAATTAGAGATTTACACGCTCAGGTTGATGGTGTTGAGATTCTCAAAGGCCTCAGCCTCACCATCAATGCCGGCGAAGTTCATGCCATCATGGGACCGAATGGTTCAGGGAAAAGCACACTCTCTAAAATCATCGCTGGGCATCCGGATTATGAAGTCACCAAGGGTGAAATTCTTTACGAAGTTGGATTTAAAAAGATCAATTTGCTCGAATTGGATCCGGAAGATCGGGCGAGAGAAGGGGTCTTTATGGCCTTCCAATATCCCGTCGAAATCCCTGGCGTCAACACCGCAACTTTCTTGCGAGCTGCATTTAATGCTGTTTGCCGTCATCAAGGCGCCGAAGAAATGGATCCTCTTGATTTTGACCAATATGTTCGCGGCAAGATGAAAATGCTTAATATGGACGACAAATTCATCAGTCGCGCTGTGAATGTGGACTTCTCCGGTGGGGAAAAGAAGCGTAATGAAATTTTGCAAATGGCAGTTTTGAATCCCCGTATCGCAGTGCTGGATGAAACCGACTCCGGATTGGATATCGACTCCTTGCGTATTGTGGCTGATGGTGTCAACAAATTAAAGAAGAAAGACAATGCCTTTTTGGTGATCACCCATTATCAACGCCTTCTCAATTATATCGTTCCTGACTTTGTGCACATTCTACAAAATG
>JANLHA010000198.1 GCA_024653845.1 Candidatus Omnitrophota bacterium
ACATCAAAAGAGGCTTGTTCGTTATCGGAAAGACGATAATTATGAATCTCATGCTCTTCTGTTAACTGATCAGCTTCTTCCTGTGTCAATCGGCCCCAGAAAGAAGTTTGATAACGCCTTTCTGAAACAGGTTTCAATCCTTGAGTTCCAGGATCACGCAAATCCTTTTTAAGTCCAATAAGCTTCAATTCCTCGTCCAGATCTGATCCCAAAGACACCACGCGATAAACGATACCGTAACGCATATAAACCTTAACGATTTCTCCTTCATGCTGTTGACCAAAACGGGCCCACGCCTCGGTGAGACGTGAGCCATCCACAAAAGGCCGGCCTCCAGCGACAATGAGGCTCCCACCTGAAACTAAATGGGTATAAATAAGAGTGTCTTTATGGCCACGAACACGCTCTCGCTCTAAATATTTAGGATGAACATCCACGATTCTTTGACTTGTCTGATCAAAAATGGGGTACACTTCACTGCCATAAAGACGATGAAGACGTCGAATCTCTTCGGTGTCAAATAATTCCTCGCTCCTTGATGGATGAGGGGTTGTGAGCCGTCGGCGCTGACGCTGGGCAATCACTTCTAAAAGATGACGAGCAATTCCAGGAACGGAGCGATTTACCGCCTGGAGATCGACGATAATGACGTCCAACTCACGAACAGGGGAATCCGCAGCCAGTGCCCCTCGAAGAGCAGCCCCTACACTGACCACAATATTCTCAACCTCCTCGATGGGAATACCCCGACGCTCGGCAATCTCGACGACATCCACGCGCGCCGACGTCATTTCGATCACCCGTCGCACACGTTCATCAGGAATCGCTTCGACCCATGGCAAAACATCAGAAAGTCTCTCTCTAAAAGATTGATACGGATCATGCCCGTTAGCCACTTGATCCAAGTGGTCATCAATACCGACGACAACTTCTTCCGGGTTCAACTCATCGGGACGGGAAAGAGAATCCCACAAAGGAGTTCCTTGTCCATCGCTGGACTGACGGGGCGCGTCGCCATTAACTAAACCGGGATGACCATTAAATTGATACTGACGATCATCGCGTGCCTGCGCCTTAACTTCCATGAGCAACTCTCCTAATGAACCATTGACATAATTTAAGTTGCGATGAACTCGATCCCAAACAAAATCATGATGACGCTCAGGATCCTGAGGATGCTCGACGCGCAGAACACGCATCCCATGGGCCTCAAAGGCACGGATACGAATCTGACCGTTGAATGACAAATATTCTCCGACGGAAAGGCCGGCCACCGGCGGACGGTGCAAATGTAAAAGGAAGCGATTAAGATTTTCCCATCCAACTAAAGCAGTCAAAGATCTTCCACCCTTAACAAAAAATTCCTTTAATCGATCCCAGACATCTTGCTCGGCCACCTCGCCCATCGTCAGCGAGGCGTCGGGGAAAAAAAGATTATAAATAAAATGAATCAAATCTCCCAGGAGAATACCGACCAGAAGAGGAATCAAAAATACTAAGCCAGTTATGACGGCAAACCCATTGAGCCCAAAATATTTCCAGCCATTTAACTTCTTAATCCTACATCGGTCGACATTAAACAACTGTTGATAAAAATATCGGACAAAATTTCTCACCCTTTCAAAAATTCTATCTAAAATATCCGCCGGAGTCATGACGCCATAGAACAAAACAAGAGAAAAACTAACTCCCAACAAAAAAACAAAAATACGATAGACCATCTGCCCAAAAACAGGCGAGATCATAAAAGCGCCCAAAGAAAATCCTAAGAGCACGGCGAGCCGAATCGCCATAATCCATTTATGCTGACGAGCTTGAATTTTGGGACCTTTGTAAGGATGCGCCGCTAAAGCACCGGGCATCAAAATGGAAAAACTCTCCCACCACCAGGCAATCGCTAACTCGATGAATCTTTTCCAATGCTTGCCCGCTATCCGTCGGGCAAAGGCTTCCCAGCGCTGATATGTCGATGGAAAAGAGAGGCTTGCTTTTCGGTCCCGGACAAAAAATCGCCTTTCTATCGATGCCGTGGCCATCGGCTGTTTACCTAACCATGATCTTAACCCTTCTCCTATTTCCTCGCTTCTCTCATGAGTAAACCCAACGATCGCCCCCATCTCATGAACAAGACTTACCGCGGCTTCCGTGACTGAATTAAATTCGGGATAGGCATCAGACAAAATAATCAGCCGCTGTCCTAAAAAGTTGCGGAGAATCGAGGTAGCCAGCAACCCTTGGACTGATCCTCGACGGACAAGTCCATACCACACCATCCGCTCAAGCTGCTGTGCCATTTCAAATTGATTCATAGACCGCAAATATGCTGCCGCCAACTGAACTCCAGGGTCATGAAGTTCTAAAGATTGAAATCCCCGAACTTTCAACCCCCGAAACGCGCAGTGCACCTGACTTACGGTCAGTTCTTTCTCACCCGGCAGCGGGCGGGAATTGTCGGTGATGAGCGGATGGGCCACGATCCACAATAATGAATCATCTTGATGGACCCACCGGAATTCATGCAATTGCTG
>JANLHA010000200.1 GCA_024653845.1 Candidatus Omnitrophota bacterium
ATAAGAATAGGTTCCTAATTCTTGTCCGTGCATGTTCTAGCCTCGTTCCTAATATTTTTGTGATGCCGAATGTTAGAGGTTAGGACGACAGGACGATCCCGCCCTGCCGTCCGCCCCCCTACTTTAATTTATCGCAATATTTGAAATGCGCTAGACCCGGGTTTCTCTGTTTTGACAACAGCACGATCTCCTTCATTTACGGAAGTAAGATCAGAAGCCAAGCCACTGAGTCCATAGGTTGTCCCGTCATCTTTATCCTTAATAGCAAAGCGATGATTGGTTTGGTCAACCTTTACAACCGCGCCCTCTATCACTCGGTAGCTTTGACCACCGGTTTTACCAAAGGCCGCTGCAAAACTTGTATTCACTAAGGTCAAAGTTGTAAGAATTACACCCGCAACAATTAGGATTTTTTTCATTTTGAGTCTCCTTTTAAAATTCAAAAATTTGTTAAAATAAACTAAATTAACTCAGTGACACCATCAATTTAGAATTTTAATAATTTCTGAAATTTAAAGGCGAAAGACTCGATTCCGCAAATAAATAGGAGGATTGTTTTGACTACTTTTGGTAAGAGAAAAATCGTAGGATAGGCGTCCGGAAAAAATAAAAACGATTGCAAAACCACTGAGGTCATTTACCGAAGAAGCGGTATTCGGCAACCCATTTGGCTTTTGAAAATTGCTACTTTCTGCTGAACCTAAAAAATTTTGACAATTACATTTTTTAGTAGCGGAACTTTTATTAGCATGGCAACATGCATGATCTAACGCCCCTGCCATTGATTGCTGAACGGACATTTGATCAATTTCCGCATGCGCCTTCCCGGAAGAACAGCAACAAAGCGCAATAAAGAGCGCTAAGGGGATAACCAACCCGCAACGTATTGTTTGATAAAATTTTTTCATAACATCACCCAATTAATCCTGCAATTAAGTTTACCATCAATCTCATGAATGTGTATATAGGAGAAACTACTCAAAAAGTTACGTATAAATACGTATAAATTCTCATCGTTTATTCATACAAGAATATTCTGAAGAAAGTTAAATAAATAACCGGTGATGATAATCCCCAGCGTCGTAATACCGAAGAAAAGAACAATTAACTGCAACTGCATAGCCCGGCGAAGCATGATCGCTTCAGGCAGGCTTAATGCGGCCATCGCCATCATAAATGCCAAAGCTGTGCCTAATGGGCTGCCTTTTTGAAACAGCACCACGGCAATCGGCACAATGGCGGCACAACTTCCATACATTGGCACCCCAAGAATGGTCGCAATCGGCACAGAAAAAATACCGGTCTTGCTGATGATCCCTTGAATCATCTCTTGCGGGACATAGTTATGAATGGCCGCTCCAATTCCAACACCGACGAGAACCCAAAGCCAAATCTTCTTTGTTATCGAAACAGCCTCATCCCAACCAAACTTAATACGGGCGGTGAATGCCGGATAAATTTCTTCCTTAATGTCACTTTCTCGTTTCGCTATAAGGTCGGGGACAAGATACTTCTCCAATTTCATTCGACCTAGGATCAAGCCAGAAACAACTCCAATGAGCATCCCGCTAAAAACATATAAAAGCGTGATTTTCCAACCAAAGAATCCAAGCATGAGAATCACAAGGTATTCGTTAATCAATGGTGATGTGATAAGGAAAGAAAATGTGACGCCCAAAGGAATCCCCGCCTCTAAGAAGCCGAGAAAAATCGGAATCGAAGAACACGAACAAAACGGGGTGACAGCTCCAAAAAGAGCTGCATAAAAATTTCCTGCCACTCCTCTCTTGCCCATCCACCGTTTGATTTTGTGCTGAGGTAGAAATGTCCTGAGCACTCCAATCACAAAAATCATAGCGAAAAGAAGCAGAAAAATTTTCACGGAGTCGTAGATAAAAAAATTAACAGCCGCCCCAAGCCTTGATTCCAAAGATAAACCAAGCAGATCGTAAGAAAACCAATCTGCAAATCTTAACAGCATGACGAACCATTCTTTTTGCCAACGCCACAGCAGGATGATTGTTGAGCCTTTACCTCCATCTTCTTATCAAGCTTTTCCATTAACCTGCTAAAGAAACCCTTCTTCTTTTCTTGTTTTACTTCATTTTTCTCAGGCATTTTAACCCTCCTTGTATTTATATAACAGAAACGTTATTTGATTTTATTAAAAAAATTACTTACAACAAAGCTTTGTCCGATCCACTTTCTTCAACCGATCCATATCCGCTCTAATGACCTTATCATTTTTTAAGAAGAACTTGATCCATTGGATAATCCCTGCACCTGCTTTGGAATTTTCCTTTAGAAAATAATTTGTCCAAAAACCGTCCTGCTCATCTCCCACCAATCCGGATTCCTTCATCTTCCTTAAATGCCGAGAAATGCTGGGTTGGGTTACCTGAAGAACAAAGGCCAGTTCGCAGACGCACATCTTCCGCTGTTGAAGCAGCTTCAAGATTCTCAAACGGTTTTTATCAGCGAATATTTTGAAAAACTTCTCTGTGGTGTTAAGCATATCTATATAGCCATTATGTTATATAGATTAACAGAATTTTTAAAATTTTCAATATTTAATTTTCCATGGAAACAATTCGAGACTACTGCGGAATTGTCACAGGTATTTTGAAATGGAAGAACGCTGTTTCTTATTTCCTAGCAAGCCTTGTGTTCTTTGATATCTGCCAATATTCTCATGTCATAAAACGATTTGATAAGAAAATTGATCGAAATAAGAAAGAACAGCACTGCCAGCGCAATGGAAAGAGTGCGATTCAAGTGAATAGCAATTTCAATGGCCAAAAGCCCAAACAACGTTGTGAATTTGATCACCGGATTAATGGAAACCGATGAGGTGTCCTTGAATGGGTCGCCCACGGTATCGCCCACGACGGTGGCGGCATGGAACTCGGTTCCCTTGTGACCATGGGTCCCTTCTACTAATTTTTTGGCATTGTCCCAAGCCCCGCCGGCATTGGCCATAAACGTCGCCTGGAATAGACCAAAAATGGCAATGGAAATGAGATAGCCTATAAAGAAATATGGCTCAAGGCAAGCAAAAGCCAGCGTCGAGAAAAATATGGTTAGAAACAAATTGATCATACCTTTTTGTGCGAACATAGTGCAAATCTCAACAACTTTTGTACTTTCAGCTTCGGAGGCGCTTTTCGTTCCCTCCTCTAACTTAATATGTTCTTTGATGTACTGCACGGTATGGTAAGCGCCGGTCACAACGGCTTGAATAGAGGCGCCAGAAAACCAATAAATCATCGCACCCCCTGTTAACAGCCCAAGAAGGAAACGTGGATTAAGGATTGAGAGCTGGTCAATGTTCTGGGTTAACCCACTCGTGAGCACCATGATGATAGAAAAAATCATCGTCGTAGAACCCACAACGGCCGTACCAATCAAGACGGGCTTGGAAGTGGCCTTAAAAGTATTCCCGGCGCTGTCATTGGCCTGTAAATGATGTTTGGCCTCATCAAAAACAGGTGTAAATCCGAAATCCCTTTGGATCTCCTCTTTAATTTTTGGGAGGTGTTCGACCAAAGATAATTCATAAATGGACTGCGCATTGTCCGAAACAGGGCCATAGGAATCCACGGCAATAGTCACCGGGCCCATACCCAAAAATCCAAATGCCACCAAACCAAAGGCGAATACCGCCGGGGCAATCATGATATTGACCAAACCGAACCCGCTGATGACGTAGGCTACAAACATGAGGATCACAATAACAAAACCCATCCAATACGCGCTGAAATTCCCTGCCACAAGTCCAGACAAGATATTTAAGGATGCCCCACCCTTTTTGGAGCATTCAAAAATATTCTGCACGTAAAGGGATTCGGTTGAAGTGAAAATTTTAATGGTCTCAGGAATGATCGCACCTGCAATGGTACCGCAGCTGATGATGGAAGCAAGCTTCCACCACAATTGTCCATCACCAAATTCATGGATCAACAAATAGGATGCAGCAAAAGTCATGATCACCGACATGATTGAAGTGATCCAAACTAAAAGTGTCAAAGGATGCTCAAAATTGATGGTCTTAGCCTTGGCATAATAACGCTTTGTTAGAAAATTACTGATTTCATAAGAAATACCGCTAGCCACCACCATGATCAAGCGCATAGCAAAAATCCATACCAAAAGATGCGCTTGATGCTGCGGTTCTTTGACTGCCAATAAAATAAAAGTGATCAAAGCCACACCTGTAACGCCGTAGGTTTCAAATCCGTCGGCCGTCGGGCCCACGGAATCGCCTGCATTATCACCAACACAGTCAGCAATCACGCCTGGATTGCGTGCGTCGTCTTCTTTGATGTTGAATACAATCTTCATAAGGTCCGCGCCAATGTCCGCAATTTTTGTGAAAATGCCTCCGGCAATCCGCAGCACAGAAGCGCTTAATGATTCACCAATCGCAAATCCAATAAAACATGGCCCAGCATATTCTGGATTAATAAATAAGAGAATGCAGAGCATGACAAAAAGCTCTGTGCTGATGAGAAGCATCCCGATGCTCATACCTGCCTGAAGAGGAATGGCATGGACGGGAAATGGTTTACCCGTCAAGCTTGCAAAGGCCGAACGCGAATTGGCTAAGGTATTGATTCTCATCCCAAACCAGGCAACTGCGTAGGTTCCGGCGATACCGATCAAACTGCACAAAAGAATGAGCCCCACCTTCCCTATGTCGAAATGACGCAGCCACATGAAATACATAACCATAACCACACCAATCAAGACTTGCAAGACGAGGAGAAATTTTCCTTGGGCAATTAAATAAACTTTACACGTCGAATAAATAAGCTCAGAAATATCTTTCATCAGCCGATGGACAGGCATTCTTTTTATTTGATAATATTGGTAAATACCAAAAAAGGCCCCAAAAGCGCATATGACAATTCCAAATAAAAGAAGTGTGCGGCCGTTGAGATTGAAAATCAAATTGACCGATGAAAGATCAGGAACCGTCAGATCTGCCTCCCCTGCCCACCCATTGGAAACAAGGAAGAAAAAAATACTTAACGTAGAAAACAATACCATGGCTGTTCGAATCAACTTATTTATGCGACTCATAACACGTCCTTTCTTTCTGATTCACAAAGGTCGGCTCGTGATTAAGCCTTTATTGGCGTTCCCAGGAGTTATTGATCGTATGACTTAGCCCTAAAAAGGTGACATCCGTAGGCTGTCTTATATAGTGAAGAAGTTTAGAGCAGCCCGTGGCTTGTGTAAATCCGGAGAACTACCTATCTTAATACGTATAACTACGTATTTCAGCGCCGTAGCCAAAAACAAAGATTCATTAACTTTGATGCTGCAACACCACTTCAAGGGTAGCCCTTGCGATCTCTAATTCTTCATTAGTTGGAATGACCATAACTTTAATGAGGCTTTCCTCAAGACTTATCTCCCTGGCATCTCTAACAAAAGAATGATTCCTTTTATCATCGAGAATAATCCCTAACGGTTCTAAACCGCTTAAGGCCATCTCTCTGATCAACACACTATTTTCACCAATGCCGGCTGTAAAAACAATCCCGTGACAACGCCCTAAAACAGCCAGGTAAGCACCGATATATTTCTTAATCCGATAGGTGTAAACTTCCAGAGCTAATTGAGCACTTTCATCACTTGATTCATACTTCTTTATAATTTCTCTAAGATCATTCTCCCCGCAAAGACCTTTAAGTCCGCTTTCTTTATTCAATAATCGATCAATATCTTTTAAAGATAAATTTAAATAATCCGCTAAATAAAGTGGAATGGCCGGATCGATGTCTCCGCTGCGCGTTCCCATAACCAACCCTTCCAGTGGAGTCATCCCCATCGACGTATCGACACAGCGCCCTTGCTGGATCGCAGCCATACTGCATCCGTTACCTAAATGAATGGTAATCAAATTGAGTTCTTTAAGAGGCTTTCCTAAATATTGCGCAGCTTGCTCAGCGACAAACGCATGCGAAGTGCCATGAAAACCATAACGACGAACTTTATATTTTTTATACAGCTCTAGAGGCAGCGCATAAAGGAACGCTTTTCGAGGCATAGATTGATGAAAGGCTGTATCAAAGACAGCAATTTGATAAGCATTAGGAAGAATATTTCCTGCAATCTCAATGCCCTTTAAATTGGCCGGATTATGCAACGGTGCCAAGGGAATATGTTCACGAATAGCTGTAACCACAGATTCGTTTATCAAAACTGGCGCTTTAAATCTCTCACCGCCATGCACCACCCGATGACCAACAGCTGTAATATCCGCCGCATTTTTAATGGGGCCAACTTTTTTATCTTTAAGGAGCTCCGCAATACATTCAAAAGCTGCCTCATGATTCTTAAAGAACACTGATTCTTTCTTCTCCACAACCTTCTCAGGTTCAGGGAAATACTGATGCGTTAAAAAGCTTTGTGCCTCAGCGATCCTTTCAACGTTACCGCTTGCCATCACATATTCATCTGTCATATCAAACAGCTCATATTTGATGGAGGAACTGCCGGTATTAATCACAAGTATTTTCATTCTTATCCTAAGTCTAATTCGTCTGGGACTGAATGGCTGTTATCAAGACGGTAGTAAAAATATCCGCAACTGTGCAACCGCGGCTTAGATCATTCACCGGCTTCTTTAACCCCTGAAGAACGGGACCGATGGCCACGATCCCTGCTGAGCGTTGAACAGCTTTATAAGTGTTATTGCCCGTATTCAAATCTGGGAAAATAAATACCGTCGCACGCCCAGACACCTTGCTCTTGGGCATCTTGGTTCTTGCTGTTAAAGGATCAACCGCTGTATCATATTGCATCGGACCATCGATCATAATATCCAGCCCACGTCGACTAGATATTTCTTTGGCTAAAATAGTCGCCTCACGCACTTTATCGACATGGGCCCCCTTGCCAGAATCCCCGGAGGAATAGGAAAGCATCGCCACTCGCGGCTCAATGCCAAACGCTCGGGCCGTCAGAGCCGAACTAATTGCAATTTCGGCTAGCTGCTGCGCATTGGGATCCGGATTAACGGCGCAATCTCCATACACCAATACACGATCATGAAAGCACATAAAAAAGACACTTGAAACAATGGAGCAATCCGGAACTGTTTTAATGATCTCTAACGCCGGACGAACCGTATTCGCCGTACTGTGAATAGCGCCGGAAACCATGCCGTCCGCCAATCCTTTGTAAACCATCATCGTCGCAAAATAACTCGGATCAGTTAATGCATCCAACGCTTTTTCTTTAGTCAGCCCCTTATGTTTCTTTAACTCATAATACATTTCTGCAAATTCATTGTACAAAGGCGAAACTAAAGGATTAATAATCTGGATTTTCTTAATATTCAAGCCCAGCCTATTGATCTTATCTTGAATAACCTGCTCATTACCCAATAAAGTTAAATCCACCGCCTCCCGCTGTAAAAGCAATTCAGCAGCAGTTAGAATTCGCTCTTCCTCGCCTTCGGCAAGAACAATGTGCCTCTTTTTAGAACGGGCTTTCTGAATTAATTCATACTCAAATTTCTTAGGAGTTACAATATCTGTTTGGACAGAAATAATTCTCTCCCTTAGTAAATCTACAGGAATATTCTTCTCAAACAAAGCTAACACATGGTTAACTTTTTTCGTGTCATGAGGGTCTATATCGACGCGCATGGCATTAACCGCTGCAGCTATTGCAAACGTGTCTTCTTTAACACTTAAGACCGGTACCATTTCAGGAAAACCTTTAATCAAATCCCAAACTGAATCTTCCGGCTCCAGGCCCCCCGTCAAAACGATCCCTGCAATCTTCTCATAATTACGCGATATCATTGAAACGCAGCAAGCCACGATCACATCTGCCCTGTCGCCAGGTGTGATGATCAAGGAGCGGTCCTTGATCCTTAATAAAAAGTTGCGCAGTTGCATGGCCGCAACGGTAAAATGGCTCACATGACGATTCAACGAGCTTTCACCAAGCAAAACCTTGGCATGCAGGTGATCAGCCACCTGTTGAATCGTTGGCCATCCCAAATAAGGATCTTCAGGGATAGTGCAAATAATCTGGCCTTGGGCCAAAGAACTGTTCTGAAGATGATGGATAGTCGTTGTGCTATTGGATGGATCAATACGGTTGATAATCGTGCCGATAATTTCGCATCCCTTTAGATTAAGCGACTCCATGGCTAATTTTGTTGAATAAATGATTTGTTCAGCATTTTTCTGAAAGGCGTTTGAAACAAGAAGGACGGGACATCCCAAATTCTTGCTAATCTCCGCATTAATATCAAATTCGTACGCCGCTGTTGAGGTATTATAATCCGTTCCTTCCAAGACAATGAAATCATAAAGATCTTTCATCCTGTTGTATTTCTCGATGATTTTTTCAACAACAAAATCTTTCTTCCCCTTGGACACCAGCTCTTGGACTTGTTCAAACGTAAAGCAGCTCATTTCTTCATAAGAAGCGGTTAATTTAAACTGTGTTGCAATGAGTTCAATATCTTTATCTTTTTCTCCACGCTGAACCTGATTAATAATAGGTCGGAAAAAACCTACTTTAGACAAATTGGAGCAAAGCATTTCCATAATGCCCAACGCCACAATGGATTTACCGCTAGAGCTTTCCGTTGCCGCAATATAAAGATTTTTTGACATACGCTTCTCTTTCCTCAATAAAAATAAAACCCTTCAGCCGAAAGCAAAGGGTTTTGTTTAAATAACAATAACGGTTACATATTAGCAGAATTGTTCAAAAGGGGAAATCCCTAATAATACCTAGAAAAGACCGTAGAAATACTTATAAAAGCTTGATTTAGCCTGTCAGTTTTATTTTGAAAGTAAAGAATTGTGGGGTGGCATGATAGACAAAAATCGAGTTTGGGCACCCTTTGATGTCTATTGACAAGCCGTTCCCCAATTAACAAATTTCATTACTCTTACCTATGTTGCAAGATATTTGAGCAGAATCACAATGCTTCTTTCTTAACGTCGATAATCTCTTGCCGTAATGCCTTAAGCCCTTTTTTATATCCTTGAATCCAATATCGAACTCGCTGTTTTCTTCCAGAATATAATAGAAACGATATAATCAACAGTCCAGCACCAATAATTCCATAAATCAACCAATGGCCTGTAATAAACCCAATAAAAAACATTGCAAGGGTAACTGGTGTTAATAATACTCGAACTATATTTTGCATAAGATTATCCAAACAACCCTTTCATCCCACCCGCAATTTCATCAAACGGCACGACATCAACTTTTTTATGAATCGAATAACGTCGTGTGCCGGGGTAAATAACAGCGATACGCTCCAGCTTCAGATGTTCAAGTGCCGTTTCAATAGATCGGGTCATCGTTGGAGCGTCCTGACGTTTGACCTCAATCCCATACATCCTTCCGCCTTTAAAAAAGACAAGATCAATTTCAGCTCCCTGATGTGTGGCCCAATAATAAATATCATCCGGCTCCACCGAACGAATAAACTCCTCGATGACAAACCCTTCCCACGAAGCACCGCACATAGGATGACGCGGGATTTCTGCTTCCGTCTTAATCCCAATCAATGTGTGCAAAAGTCCCGTATCACGAATATAAATTTTGGGAGATTTAACCTGACGTTTTTTAATATTGGCATACCACGGCTGAAGCTGACGAACCATAAACAATCCCGTCAAAATATCCAAATACTTACGCACCGTTGGATGGGTAAGCCCAAGAGATGAAGCAATGGGCGAGGCATTCCAAATCTGCCCATGACTATGGGCCAGCATGATCCAAAACCGATGAAGTGTCACTGCCGGTACATCAAGCCCCTGCGCGTCGCGAAGATCTCTTTCAAGAAATGTTTTAATAAAACTCGTCCGCCAGGCAAAACTGTCCGCGTCATTCTTGGCAAGAAACGACAATGGAAATCCTCCGCGATTCCAAAGACGCATTTGTTTCTTTTCCCCTATTTCCGACAATCCGAACCCGTGCATTTCGATCAACTCAAGACGACCAGCTAATGACTCGGAAGATTGCTTTAATAAATCCGGTGAAGCACTTCCCAAAATTAGAAATTTAGCAGGTAAAGGCACGCGATCTAATAACACACGAAAAAGTGGAAAAACATCAGGACGGCGCTGAACTTCATCGATCACAACAAGCCCCTTCAAATGTTCCAGGGCTGTCTTTGGATCCTCAAACCCAATGAGCGTAGATGGATCTTCAAGATCAAAATAATTTGGCGAATGAATATCTACAAACTGCCGTGCCAGCGTCGTCTTGCCGCACTGCCGCGGCCCCAATAAGGCCACAGCCCTGCTTCGATCAAGTGCTCTTTCAATATATTTCTTGTAGTAATCGCGTTCTATCATGTTTTAATCTTACCATGAAAATTGAAATTGTCAATTTCATATTTCTTATTTCAAATATCGTCAATAAAGCCCTGTCTCGACGATAAATCGAAACAGGGCTTGGGACACCTTTACATTTCGCATTGGCGTCAAATCTGGGGTGGGGATACCCAGAGGTCCGGCGTTGCCTCTGAAACCCTTATCCAGAATATCCACAATTTGACTTTTATAGTACCAAATCTGCCTGAGTTATACAAGCTTGTTGCCGTAATTTACCTCTGCCTTAACCAGCTAAAAAGCTGTCGGAATTTGTCGTTTTTTGTGACCCTTCTCACCAGGCCATAAATCAACAATCCTTTATATATCAATAGCTTATGGATGTAACCCCTTTGTCACCCCTCAAAGTCAACTAAGAAACATCCTCTTGTTTTCACGAACTATGAATTATTTTTGCTTTGGCGGACATTTAACGGTGCCATAAGAACAGAATACACAGCAGTCACCCTCTTTAGGCTTAAAGCGGACACCACAGCTGGTGCACTGATAGAAAAAATGGCAGGAATCGGTAAGCATTATTTCTTCTTTTTCAAAACCACAGTGAGGACATCTGATCACAGATTTGAGTACCGTCATTCTTCTACTTTCCTCAGGGCTATTTGAATAGATTTTAAGAATTCTTCCGGAGGCACATATCCCGCTACCCGAGCATCCTCAACTTCTTCACCATTTTCATCCAAGAAAACAATCATCGGCAAACCAAAAACATGATATTGTTCTACGACCTCTTGAACCGCCGGGGCCATCATGTCGGTAGCATCGACTCTCAGACGCACAAATTTTTTCAACTCTTTGGCAACCACTGAATTCATGAAAACAAAATTCTCAAATTCATGGCAAGTGATGCACCAATCGGCATAAAAATCAATCACCACTGGCTGCTTCTTTTCTTTCGCCAGAAAAACTTTAGAAAATTCATATTGATCCCAACCCAAACTCTCTTTAGGTGTAACAATCGTTGTGATAAGCAAAATCCCGAGACCCAAACTCGCCAACCCTGCCCCCCATTTTAACCGGACAAATAATGGTTTTTCCTTACCGGATTTCTCAATAAATCCTAGATAAATCCCTCCCAAAATTAACGTAACGGGAAGAACCCATTTAACAAATTCTGAATTAATGACAATAACAAAATAATAAAAAGAAAATCCTAAAAGGATCACACCAAAGGCATGTTCAACCCACACAAGCCAGCTTCCAGCTTTTGGAATTTTCTTAAGCAACCCCGAAAAAGTCCCTAAGACAAGGTATGGGAATCCTAACCCTAAAGAAAAAATAAAAAACGACAGGAAACCAAAAAAGGGATCTGCTCGATCGGCCACCGAAGTCAATAACGCTAATACAGGAGGACCGATGCACGGAGCAGCAAAAATGCCCACAAACATTCCGGCAAAAAATAATCCAAAGAAACGAATTTTTCTTAAACTCTCCAATTTTTGCAATAGCCCGGTAGGAACGCGAAGCTGAAATATCCCAAACATCGAAAGCGCCAAGCCAAGAACAAGGATCGCCACTGTTAAAACGATCCACTTGTTTTGTAAGATGCCTCCGAATAAAGCTCCCGTCATGGCCGCAAAGATGCCCAAAGAGCTATACATCACGGCCATCCCCAACACATAAACAAAAGCCCTGCCAAATGAGGCAATTAAATTGATTTGCTGTCCCTGCGTCGGTTTAAACAGCGACACGGTCACCGTCAGCATTGGATAAACGCAAGGCGTTAAGTTAACGGCTAATCCGGTTATAAAGAATGTTAGAAAATGGAAAAAATAATTTTGCATTTCTATTTCCTAGAAAATTACAGAATAATAATTTGATAACCTTTATCAGCAAACTTGGCAATGCTGGGATGGCCTTTGTATTCTGCGGTCAACGGCGCTTTGTTCTCTTCTAAAGTCGGCTTTACCTCAAAAGCGCTGGCGCAAAAATCACAGATAACCTGGGTCACACCTGCGTCTCTTAATTCTTTATACATGGGCGCCAATTTATCCGTTGAATCAGGTTTGGACCATTCCGCGATCCACTCTGTTCCGGCGCCGTCAAACAAAAGAACAACTTCATGACCATGTTCTTTCAATTCTTTACTGTATAAAAGCGCATGAACAGCGCGGGCCATTCCTTCATGACTTTCTTTCCCTGCTTGGAGAACAACCAAATACTTGCCCTTAGCTGCAAACGCATTTGTTCCCAATGAACCAATAAATAATAAAACAAGAAAACTACTAAATAATTTGCGTATCATTTCTCCCTCCTGGGTAACGTTTTTTCTCTGATATCCTGATAAGATATGACCAATTGATCCAGATTTTGATTCCAAAAGAGTGCGGTATTAATACGCCAATTTAATAAGAAGGTTCGCCAAATACCTTGCTTTTTCCAACGGCGTGTCGAGCATTGGACCGCAAAAGGAAGAATTCTAACCCTTCCTTCCCTCCTTAATCTTTTTGTAAAGAGAACATCTTCGCCAATCCTCACTTCTGGAAATCCTCCCAACCTTTGAAAAATATCCTGACGCACAAAGATCGCTTGATCGCCGTAAAAAACTTTTGATACTTTCGCCCTTAGATTGCCTGTCCAGGCAATCCATCGGTAAACAAAAGCCGGGTCATCCAATACTTGCTT
>JANLHA010000204.1 GCA_024653845.1 Candidatus Omnitrophota bacterium
CAAATGGAGAACTGTCATTCGCCATCAGAAACAAACACCTCTCGATTAAACCAATCTCAAAATACACACGCCAAACGGAGCTCTCCCATTCACGGCACATTCCCACCCTTGTTACGAACGAAATAACGAACAGGAAAAATTCACTTCCCTGGCAACAGGAAAAAATCACTTCCCGTTGACAAATCATGAAGGAATATAGACAAACAAGAAAAAACCTGCTATTCTCGGCAGGTTCTTTTCTTTGAAACGCCAAATCCAGAGACGTGAGGAACAAGATGCTACTCAATCTTTCGAAGCTTCACAAGAAGACTCTGACGGAGTACGGGCAAGGTCTCACTCGTCCGAAGGCTCCGACAGCGCTCGCACGTGAGCATACGGATGGTATGGAGACTCCATGGAAAGACCAAGACGGACACGACGTGTTCGATGAGGTCATCAATCATCCAAACGACTGGATGAACCCAAGAGGCATCATCCGTCTCCACGAGGCTCCACTCAAGACTTCTCTCGGGGAACTCCTCATAAAGGCTTACCCCATCAACCCCTAGCTCCAAAAGACGCGCCCTGTTCGGATGCGCCACCCCCTTGCCCTCGTAAACATTACGGGTCTTTTTTTATGACAAAACGTCCTTCAATGCTGTCACGTGGTAATCCAAGAGCTTCTTCAAAAGATTAGCCCCTTTGAATCGTGGTGTTCCATCTTCGTTTTTATCCTGAAATGAGAATGACAAAATAAGCGGATTTTGAGGATTATTGAGAACAAGAAATTCTCCATACCAGTTCGTCACTTTTAACGCCTCAATATCTAACATTTTTTCATTTACCAACAATGATACTTTAACAGGATCTTTTTCTGCTTTTGATAGATTGGCATCAATGCGTCCGCTCACTCTTTGCACCTCTGCGCTTAATCGCTCCAATAGAATACGGACATTCGGATCTTCCCCAAGCGCACCATATGATCCAATATCAAGAAGAGATGTATTTAATGTTGAAATACGATTTCGATATAATCCTTCAAATCGTTCTCGTGAAATCCACAAACCACTTGTCCCGCGTGACGATGCTCCTTCTTCTTCCGGCCAAAAGGCAGGAAGCCAGAATTGCGGTGAATCATTTAAATTAATACCAATCAAATTTGCTGTCAGCCTCTGACTAATTGCTTCACCATTTTCATCCTTTAAATCAACAAGGCGATTCCACGTCATGTTCGCGACCGTCTGTGGCGCAAACCGATCAATAACGATAACCGTGTTCGCTTGCTTGTCCTGATTCAAATCAACGTTATCCTGAAAACCCGTAAATGCACTTTCAATTTGGATGATGCTCCCAGAAACAAAATTAACATGCATGGTTCGTTCAGCCGGTTCAAAAGCCTCAAGATCCACTGGCGTGGTGCGTGGGAGATCCTCAATATCAGGAACAGACGTTGCGCATCCAGCGCCAATAAAAGAAATCCCCAAAAAAGCCGTGATAACCCAAGTTAATTTATTTTTTTTCATACATTGAATAATCATCGATAAATGGATACACTCAGTCTACTCATTTCGCTTTTCCTGTGAAATTCAACCTCAATTAGTATCCTATCAGTTGATTAACCCAAATACTATGACAAAAAGCACAAAAAGTTCAAGCCCCACCATTGCCACACCCTTGCAGAAAGGTTTAAACATAGGCGATCAAGCTCCCCTTTTCAGCTTAAAGGATCAAGAAGGAAACATGATACAACTCGCTGACTTTTTGAATATAAAGAATGTTGTACTCATTTTTTACCCCGGAGACATGACACCGGGATGCACAATGCAATTGTGTGCTGTCCGTGATGACTGGTCAAAGTTCCAACGCAAAGACACAGTCGTCTTTGGCGTAAATCATGCCGAGGCATCAAGTCATAAGGATTTCATTACAAAATACAGCTTCCCGTTTCCGCTCCTTGTGGATGACGGAAAACGCGTAAGCGCGAAATACGGTGCCACGCGACCATTTTTCAAATCACGCATCATCAAACGAACGGTTGTCGT
>JANLHA010000213.1 GCA_024653845.1 Candidatus Omnitrophota bacterium
TGGAGCCAAAACGAATGAGTTCATGATTCGAACCACAGCGGTTTTGGGTGTAATTTTTTTGACAACCAGTGTTTCTTTGGCTTATTTTTCTTCGAAAAAAGAAGTTTCTTTGATGCGTAATGTAAAAGTGGAACAGACTTCGACAGAAGCAAAAGTTCAAGATGTTGCGCCAGTATCAGAAGAGCCAGTTGCGCCCTCGGACCAAGGGGCATCGTTACCAGAATCAGAGACATCCGCTCCTGTTGTGAAAGAAGAAGTGGTTCCAGCACCGGCAGCAGAAAATAATTGATTTTAATTGCGGAAATTCCGCAGCGGGTCGGATCGCTTCTGCGCTCCGATACTTCCTGTCAATCGACTCGGTCGCAGGGCCCGCAACTAAAATATTTATTGAAGGGTGATGATGAATCTCCCTCGAGAAATCCATTCATTCCTTCGAATTTTCCTGGTTTTCGTTTTTCTTTTGGTTCCTTCTGTTTTTGTTCTTGCCGAAGGTGTCTCGCCTCATCATGGCGGCCAGCTTGTTTTGGCTACCACATCAGACCCTAAATCGTTCAACGCCATCACTGCCAAAGAAACGTCCACAACCTTGGTGACGAGCTACATGTTTGAAGGGCTCACTCGAGTCAATGGCGTGACGATGCAAGTCGAACCCCATTTGGCCGAGTCGTGGGAGGTTAGTGAAGACGGATTGACCTGGACGTTTCATCTCAGAGATGATGTCCAGTGGTTCGACGGCCAGCCGTTGACCGCAGATGACGTGGTTTTTACGTTTCAAGATCTGATTTTTAATGATCAAATCCCCAATTCGGCGCGGGACATTTTTACCATCGACGGAAAAATTTTCAATGTGGGAAAAGTGGATGATCATACGGTCAAATTCATCCTGCCATTTAAATTCGCGCCATTTTTGTGGGGCATGACTCAAGAGATCCTCCCTCGACATGTTTTGAAGGCAGCCGTTGAGAAGGGGGAGTTTAATTTCACTTGGGGCATTGATACGCCTCCTGGCAAAATCATCGGGACAGGGCCTTATCGTTTGGTCAGATACAATCCCGGTGAGCGGTTGGTTTTTGAACGCAACCCTCATTATTGGAAAAAATCTTCCGAAGGAGATCAGCTTCCATATATTGAAAAGATCGTTTATCTGATCATTCAAAATGTTGATGTGGGATTATTGAAATTTTTAGACGGGGAGGTGGACTCTGTTTCTTTGCGTGGGATCGATTATCCGCTAGTTAAGCCTCGCGAACAGGAAGGAAATTTCACCATCTATGAGACGGGCCCGGACTTTGGTACAAATTTCATCACCTTCAATCAGAATTCGGGAAAGAATCCCAAAACAGAAGAGTCTTTTGTTTCCCCGTACAAACTGGCTTGGTTTACGAATGTGCACTTTCGTCAAGCGGTTGCGTATGCGATTGATAAAAAGAAAATCATCGAGATTGTGATGAATGGGTTGGGAACGCCGCAATCGTCGTCGATGAGTCCGAGTTCGGGTTTCTTTTATAATCCTGATGTCCATGATTATGAGTATGATCTTGATAAGGCCCGCGAGATCTTGAAAAGGGAGGGATTCGTTGATCATAATCAAGACGGCATCTTGGAAGACTTAGAAGGGCACCCATTGGAATTCAATCTTTATACTAATTCGGGGGCAACGGATCGTGTGCAGATGGCGGGAATCATTCGTCATGATTTGCAGGCGATCGGCATGAAGGTCAACTTTTTGCCTATTGAGTTCAATAATTTGGTCAAGAAATTGACCGCGGATTTTGATTGGGATGCGATCATTATTGGATTGACCGGAGGAGTGGAACCGCATTTTGGGAAAAATGTCTGGTCATCTGACGGGGGGCTGCACATGTGGTTCCCCAATCAAGCGGCACCGGCGACCGAATGGGAAAAAAGGATTGATGAGATTTTTAGTCAAGGTGTGCAAGAATTGGATCCGGTTCGACGAAAAGGGTTGTATGATGAATTTCAAGTGATTGTTTCAGAACAACTTCCTGTGATTTATACGGTTTTAGGGAATACGGTTTATGCGGTGCGCAACAAATTTGGGAACCTTCATCCGACGAGTTATGGTGGGATTTTCCATAATTTGGAAGAGATTTATATTAAAGAAAATTATAAGTAAAATTAAAAGTTGACGTTTCTGCGGGAGATTTAACCTCAATAAAAGGGAATATGCTCAAAATCATTCTCCGCCGATTCCTGATTGCCATTCCCCAGCTCGTCGGGATTTCCTTGATGACCTTTGCGCTCATTCAGCTGACCCCCGGTAATTTTTTTGATACCCTCAAACTCGACCCACAAATTTCCCCTCAGACCATCGAGCGATATGAAAAGATGTATCACCTCAACGAGCCATGGGTTAACCAATATTGGGCCTGGTTGAAGAATTTGTTTCAAGGCGATTTGGGATATTCTTTCTTTTATAAAGTTCAAGTCTCGTCGATCATTGGTTCGCGGCTTTTTAACACATTCATATTGGCCTTGGCAAGTTTTTTACTCACATGGTTTGTGGCCATTCCCTTAGGAATTTGGGCGGCGGTTCATCGCAACCGTTTTATTGATCGTTTGATCCAATTGTTTTCATACATAGCCTTGTCGACGCCCAGTTTTTTCTTAGGCATGATTTTGCTTTTTGTGTTCAGCCAAATCGGTGGACTCCCTCTAGGGGGGATGCACAGCCCCGATTATGAAGATTTGAGCTGGGGTGGAAAAGTTTTTGATCTTTTAAAACACTTGCTCATCCCCACGCTGGCCATTTCCGTCGGGTCCATTGGAGCTTTGCAGCGCATCATGAGGGGAAACATGTTGGAGGTTTTACGTCATCAATACATTCTTGCGGCTCGGGCCAAAGGACTGCCAGAGCATCGTGTCATTTATCATCATGCGCTTCGTAACGCGATCAATCCGTTAATCACGCTTTTGGGATATGAATTCTCGGGTCTCTTAAGTGGCGCTGCACTCGTCGAGATCATCTGCAGCTGGCCAGGCTTGGGATCATTGATGTTGACAGCGGTTCGTTCCAAAGATTTGTATCTGGTCATGGCGAGCATGATGATGGGAGGGATCTTATTTTTGATTGGAAATCTCATCGCGGATATTTTACTGGTCATCGCAGATCCAAGGATTCGGTATGACTAAAGTTGAAAAACCTTTGAGCCAATTTCAGATCGCCTTGCAAGGATTCCGTCGAAACCGTATGGCGATGGCGTGTTTCTGGATTCTGGTGTTTTTCTACCTTGGTGCCATTTTTGCTGACTTTTTGTCTCCCTATTCGTTCGAAATGGAAGATCGAGATTATTCGTATTGTCCACCGACGAAGATTCATATTTTCGATGAGCATGGGAAATTTGTCTGGCCCTATGTTTTTGCCATGAATTTGACGTTTGATGATTTTCATCGAAGAGTTTATCATGAAGATTCAGAGAAAAAGTATCCTTTGAAATTTTTGATGAAAGCCGAGAAGTATCGGTTTTTGGGAGTGATCCCCAGCCAGCATCATCTGTGGGGCGTGGATTCTCCTGGACGGATTTATCTTTTGGGCGGGGATTCTCGAGGACGAGACCTTTTCTCGCGAATTCTTCATGGCGCAAGGATTTCTCTTTCGATTGGGTTGATTGGTGTTATCATTTCTTTTTCTCTGGGGTTGATCATTGGCGGGATTGCAGGTTTTTATGGTGGTAAGATTGATGAGATTCTCATGCGGGTTTGTGAGATGATCATGATGGTCCCGGGATTTTATCTACTGCTGGCTTTGCGCGCAGCCGTGCCAGACAACTTCAACTCTGTTCAAGTTTATTTTTCTATCATTTTAATCCTTTCGTTCATTGGATGGGCGGGGTTAGCAAGGATTATTCGAGGGATGTGTCTGTCTTTGCGCACACGAGATTATGTTTTGGCAGCCAAGGCCATGGGGCTTTCGGATTTTCAGATCATTATCAAGCACATTTTGCCTCACACGCTTTCTTATTCGATCATTGCCATCATGCTTTCTATTCCTGGATATATCCTCGGAGAATCGGGTTTGAGTCTTTTAGGATTGGGGATTGTTGACCCTTATGCGAGTTGGGGGAACATGTTATCCGAGGCGATGAGCATTGTTCATATTCGATTTGCCCCCTGGATTTTGTGGCCTGGCTTTTTAATTTTGGTGACCGTGATGTGTTTTAATATCATCGGCGATGCATTGCGGGACTGTCTGGATCCGAAGTGGAAGGGGGCGAAAGAATGACCATGCTTTCGATCCAGAATCTTTCGGTGAGCGTTTCTACAGAACAGGGGCAGAAAGCTCTTGTCGAGAGAATCAATTTGGAAATTCCTGCAGAAAATATTGTGGCATTGGTGGGAGGTTCGGGAAGTGGAAAAACGACAACAGGGTTGGCCATCTTGCAGCTGCTCGCTTCGGAACTCAAGGTTCTCGACGGGAAAATTTTATTTCAAGGCAAAGATTTGCTCGTTCTTTCAGGAGCAGAGATTCGCAAAATTCGTGGAAAAAATATCGGAATGATTTTTCAAGAGCCCCTGGATGCGTTCAATCCAGTTTATACCATTG
>JANLHA010000216.1 GCA_024653845.1 Candidatus Omnitrophota bacterium
GCGAAGAGGCAGCACATCGCGACTTATCAGGTAATTACTCAAATAATCAATGAATGTTGTCTTGCCGTAACCGTAGTCGCCTACGAGTAGAAAACCTGAATTGAACAAATGCTCTGAATTACGTTGAAGGTTGCTAAGAGTCTTTTGGAATGGGGGGGTTTTAATAATGACTGATTCGTAGAGACTTATGTTAATGTCGCAGAGACCATCCTTCCGGGGAAACGGATTTCCCCTTAAGTAGAAGCGCTCCCACCACGGTTTGATGTCTTCGACAGTGGGGTCAAACGATGGCTCAGGGATTACCTCCCGGTCCAATATACTCGGCAAGGATTCGTATTCTTCAAGTTTCTCTTGGATTTGTTTTTCAATGTTTTCGAGCTTATACCTTTGACCATCTGCGATTTCATTGCCTATGTGTCGTTCAACAGCTTCGAATGCACCCACCTGGCGCAAGTCGCTTAATTGCTGGTCGGTAAGTACGCTTTTAATCTGCTTCGAAGACACCAATGAATGCAGCAGCCGTATTTGTGTTTCACCAGTTAGCCGGAACAGCGGCAACTTGTCGATAAGGTCGTGCAGTTGCTGCTCTGACATGCTTGTTTGGAGACGTGCAACCAATGATTCCATAATCTGAATGTTGGTAGGTATGCTGAAACGCTTTTTGTGCCGGATAATATAAAAATCATTAACTGTAGCTTTCAGATCGCGACGGTTGAGATTCTCAGCTGTAAGGAGCGCGACGTTCTTCGCAACAAAGTCTTTTAATGCTTGTGCTTCATTCATAATTCATAATGACCTCAATTTAGATTGCATATATGGAAAAGCTTATTCCTTCAGTGAAAGTGATCATATTCAATTCCTCTGCTTCTATAATTGATTCATCAGGCTCGACTGCCACCCTCTATACTTTCCTTCCTTAACAGCTTGAAAAAAATGATCATAATCCTCATGAGTAAGGAACTTAAACCAGTATCGTTGAGAAATATCATTCACCCCAAGTGCTTTGTTCAATTCTTCAAAATGCCTTTTGCCATCCCGGTACTTTGCGGCATTTTTTTTTGAATCGTCGCCGTCTTTCTTAATTTCTACTACGATGATGTCGTCACCTTTTTTCAGGAAAAAGTCTGGGTTGAAATTCTCCTGTCGGGTTTTCGTTTTGGCTCTAGTTTCTGGTTTGTATGAGTAAGGAAAGGTATAAAAGTACTTGTCGGGATTCTTGATGAATGAATCAATCATTCCCGTTAAAGTGAAGAGCTTTTTTATGAATCGGCATTCAGGGGTATAGGAAACATAAATAAGTCCCAAGGGGGTCTTAAATCTATTGTTTTCAACTCGGTGAATATTATCTTTCAGGTATTTCAGGTCGCTAATATCATACCCGTATTTCTTTATGTCTTCTGACGCCTTTTCGAAATTGGCGCTATTTTCAGCTATAGCTTGAAATAAAGCTCGTTGATCTCCCGTAAGCCAATCTACGCTCCGATTATCGTAAAACATCATGCCGTCTTTCTTGAGAGCCCCTTCATTGAAAGACTGGAGCGGAAGATCCTCCACTCTCACTTCTTGAATCTCATTTGACTTCATGCTCATGCGGGGGTTTTCTTCATGCAACTTGCGCATGACAGGTCCAAAGGCCTGTTGCAGCTTAAGATAATTCTCCCGACTGAGAAAGGTGGTGTCATACCCCTTGTCTTTCAATTCCTTGGTGATTGCGTTTTTTATCTTCACTCTTGGCCACCGTACCGCAATCTCCGGCTTCCCCAACTGTTTCAGATAACCATGAAGGTATGTGGCTGCAGCGTCGATATCGTAGAGCCCTTGGGTGTAAATTTCAAAGCTGTATTCGCCAGATTCTATGAATTTATCAACGCTTTGGTAGCTCCTGCTTTGAGGGACAAAACCAAAAGTTTTCGGGTCGGCGGCGGGCTTGTTCTTGGTTTCCATCGTTGTCTTTACCGGATTGTAGGAAAGATTATACAAAGGGAAGGTATATTTCGATCTTGCCGGATCGTATCCCCAGGAAAGGCGGTTCTCTATTTCCAGCACGTCTTTATAGAGATTTTCAATCTGTGTTGTCCAGCGTTCGTGGTTATTTACTTTGAGAAGGACCGATTTCGCCGTTCCTTTAAGATTTTCGGGTATGCGTAGCCCTCTGCCCAAAACCTGCGCAATGAGCAATCTGGAGTTAAAGGCTCTGTTTTCATGGGGCACTACCTGAAATACGTTCTTCACATCCCAGCCTTCGGTCAACATGCTGACGGAGACGATCCACTCCACGGGGTTATCCCGCTCATCAACGGTTTTCAATAGCTGCAGATTCCCTTTTCTCACCTTTTCCGGTGTGCTCACGATCTGCCGAATGGCTTTCCCATCCTTCGTGCTTTCCGCGGGCACCCCGGAGGCTACCCAAATGACCTTTTTCTTAGCCTCATCAAAGGTAACTTTCTCTTTAGCGGCAATGAAGTCGGTCAGTTCCTTCCAAACCCGAACACAGCCGCTGATCTTTTCCGTGACCACGATGGAGATAGGTTTTACGCATTCACCATAATCCTCCCAGTTTTTGCAATGATACTCATAGCTGTCCTGGAATCCTTTTTCAATCTGAAGCCCTTCCGCAAACTTATAATCCACCTTTTTGATAACGCCGTCTTCTATGGCATCACGAATGGAATAACGGTAGAGGATATCATAGAAATATTCGTCGCCGATGTAGGGAGTTCCGGAAAGATTAACTATAAAGTGGAAACCGAGGTCTTCACTCTGTAAAAAATCAAACCATTTCTTCGTGATATTATCGCTGGGGCAGAAGATGTGATGGGCCTCATCATTTATGACGAGCACCCGGGCGCCTTTTCCTTTGAAACTGTCCTCGACCGACGAACCCGTCCGTTCATAAGTCGCATGGATGTTTTCCACGCAGATATCACCATTTAAAATCGGATCGTTGGAACGCTTGATTGATGGATTTTTGTGAACAGCGCCGGCCGCCTCAATGATACTTTTCAGAATGTGATCACCTGCCAGTTTCTCAAATTTGTCTTTCAGCCCCTCTTCAATCGTCAGCGACGGACAGAGTATCAGCACCTTGTCCACCAATCCCTCAGCCAGACAGATCTGAG
>JANLHA010000096.1 GCA_024653845.1 Candidatus Omnitrophota bacterium
CCTTGATCGTAACTTTCAATTTAACAATAACTTAAGATTGCACGGCTTAAGGTAGCGCTTCCTTGACACTAGCAAGAGAGGGTGTTATACTTCAGGAGTTTATCCCCTTATTAAAATACGGCTGAGACCTATGGATTTTATAACATCTTTGAATCTTATAGATGTGATGGTGGTAGGCATCTTGTTGCGGAGTATTTATATTGGATTTCGTCAAGGGGCTGTGGTTGAGTTATTCAAGTTGTTGGGAATGATCTTTGCTATATTTTTATGCCTTCACTACTATTTGCAAGCCAGTGCCTTAATCACAGAACACCTTGACATTGGCGCGCCCACGAATGAATTCTTCGCGTTTGCTTTTTTATGGTTGATGATTTTTGTGGTTTTTAAAATTGTCTATGAAGGTATTGCGATATTGATTCGCAATAAAATTCCAGATGGTATTAATAAGATTGCAGGGATTACATTAGGGCTCACGCGGGGAATTTTGGTTGGGAGTTTAGCCATCGCATTGGTGTATGTTTCGAAAAATAACTTTTTAACTTCACAAGCTCAGCAGTCCTTCGGTGGTTTTTATGTGGCGCACATTTCGATTGATATTTACGAGGGCATTTATTATCGCTTGATTAAGCCTGCATTCCCGTCGGAAGAGAAGAATGAGGCCCTCAAGGATTTTGGAAAAAAAGAAGAAGCTCCTTAAGAAGTTGAGTGAGTTTTAGAATTTGATCTTTGAGTCAAAAGTTTTGAAGGTGAAGTATGGGATTGATTTCTGAAGATGTGATTCGTCATGTTTTGGAGCGTTCGGATATAGCACAGGTCCTTTCTTCCTACATGCCATTAAGGCCAGCGGGAAGAAATTTCAAAGCTCTCTGTCCATTCCATCATGAAAAAACGCCTTCATTTGTTGTCAATCCCGAGAAGCAAATTTTTCATTGTTTTGGATGTGGTGCCGGCGGGAATGCGATCTCTTTTGTTATGCAGCAAGAGCATCTGACATTCCCGGAAGCGGTCCGTCTTTTGGCGGATCGGGTGGGCATTGTGATTGCTGAAGAAAAGAACGCCTCGCCTGCCAGCTCGTTACGACAAGATATCCGACGAGTGAATGAATTGGCGGCAGAACATTTTCATAAGAATTTGCTCTTTGATAAAAGTGAAAGTACTCAAAAAGCCAGAGAATATCTTAAGGCGCGGGGTGTGACTTTAGAAATTGTCAAAAAGTTTCATTTAGGTTTTTCCCTCGACGCTTGGGACACGCTCGTGCAATCTTTGCGCAGTGCTGGAATTTCGCTTGGTCTTATGGAAAAAGCTGGACTGATTCTTCCCAAAAAAAGTGGGCAGGGCTTTTATGATCGATTCCGCAATCGCGTGATGTTCCCCATCTTTGACGTGAAGAATCATTGTGTTGCTTTTGGTGGCCGTGCCATTGCTAAAGACGAGACTGCAAAATAT
The DNA here is from genome assembly GCA_024653845.1 of Candidatus Omnitrophota bacterium. Lineage (GTDB taxonomy): Bacteria > Omnitrophota > Gorgyraeia > Zapsychrales > JANLHA01 > JANLHA01. Next base: position 1,447 of record JANLHA010000096.1, read on the forward strand.
ATCAATTCTCCGGAAACTGCTCTTTATACTAAAGGTGAACATCTTTACGGTTTAACGCTTGCCAAAGATGCGATTTTTCAAAAAGACTCCGTCATCGTCGTCGAAGGATATATGGATTTTTTGATGCCTTTTCAGTCGGGAGCGGAGAATATTGTGGCTTCTCTTGGAACGGCGTTGACAACGGAGCAAATTCGTTTGTTGCGGCGTTATTCCAAAAATGTGGTAATGCTGTTTGATGGAGATCCGGCGGGGGAAGCGGCCATGTTGCGCAGTCTGGATTTGTTGGTCGAAGAAGGGATGCATATTCGTGTGGCTCGTTTGGATCAGGGAGAAGACCCGGATTCGTTCATTCGCAAAGAGGGGTTAGAAAAATTTCAAGATCACATTGAGAAAGCAGTTGATCTTTTTGATTTCAAATTTTCATGTCTTAAAAAAGAGTTCAAAGATCAAAGCATTGAGGCTAAGGCTCAAATTGCCGAGCAAATGTTGGTCACAATCGGCAAGTTGACCAATGCGATCATCAAGTCGGATTACTTGAAGCGATTGGGTCAAAATTTGAAAGTTTCTGAAAATGATTTGATGGCGGAATTGAAACGTGTGGCCTCGGCGCCTGGAGCTCGACGATTTCAGGAGCCAGTGAAAGAAGACAAAAGAGTTGAAGCGTTGCTTCGTCCTGTCGAGCGTGATCTTTTAAAAGTTTTGTTGGAAGACAATAGTTTGGTTGCCAGTACGCGGCAAGAAGCAGACTTGATGGATTTTCAGAATGAGGAGGTCCGTCAAGTTATTCAGAAGATTTATGAATTATTTGATGCCGGACAAGAGGTCAACGTTCCGACATTGATGAATTTTTTTGAGAATCGTAACATTTTGAAGATCATTTCCAGCTTGATGGTCTCCTCGGAGGCCATTTCTGGCGATCGACAGAAAATTCATCAAGATTGTTTATTGCGTCTTCGAACCGAGCGCACCAAAGCTCATCGACGCAAGATTTTGTCCGAAATGGAAGGAGCACAGCAAAGGGGAGATCAGCAAAGGCTCCAAGAGTTGATGCAAGAATTCAACCAATTAATGAAGGGGTAAATGGGGAATGGAAAAGAAAGAATTAAAAACAGATTTAGACAAATTGGTAACCTTAGGAAAGAAAAAAGGCTACCTGACATATGACGAGGTTAATGAGACTCTTTCGTCCACCATTGATTCTTCCGAAGAGATTGATCATGTTTTTGAAATCTTGGATGGGAAAAATATTCGAGTGATCGAGTCTGAAGACGAGCCGGATGAAAAAGAAAAAGAAGAAGAGGAGGAGGAAAGCCGAGAACAGCAATTGCGTAAATTGAGGGAAGAGCAGGCGCAAGAATCGGAAGAATACTCGGACAAATTCATTCCGCTCGATGATCCAGTCAAAATGTATCTCAAACAAATGGGGTCGATTCCTCTTCTTTCTCGAGAGGAAGAAATCACGTTGGCCAAGCGCATTGAGGAGACGGAACATCGATTTGCCGAGGCATTATTTAAGACGATTTATGCTCGCAAGCAAGCGCTGGAAATGATCAATCAGGTTCTGAAAGAAGAAATCAATGTTGAAGATGTCATTAAGGATGAATTGGAGCGTCGACCAAAATTGATCCGTGACATCAAGCAAATCATGGAGAGGGTGAGGCATAGCCGTTTGGGTTCAGAGAAGTCTGCTAAAATGATTGCAGAATTCAAATTGACCGCGACGGTGAATGAGAAAATTGTTGATGACATCATTGAGATCTTGGAGAAAATTGAGAAAATTGAGAAGCTTTTAAAAACCAAGCGCAATGCCAAGGCCAATGAACTCAAAAGTGAGCGGGAGCGTCTGCGAAAAGAGTTGGGAGAATCCGTTGAGGAAGTTAAAAAGCAGCTGCGAGTCATTAAAATTCGCCAGGCTAAGTTTGATAAAGCCAAGAAATTGTTAGTTGAGGCTAACTTGAGGCTGGTCGTCAGCATTGCTAAAAAATATATCAACCGTGGGCTTTCTTTTTTGGATTTGATTCAAGAAGGGAACATGGGGTTGATTCGTGCCGTCGAGAAGTTTGAATATAAGCGAGGATATAAATTTTCGACTTATGCCACATGGTGGATTCGTCAAGCCATTACGCGTTCGATTGCCGATCAGGCAAGAACGATTCGCATTCCTGTCCACATGACCGAGACGATCAATAAAATCATCCGTGTCTCACGTTTGTTTGTGCAGGAGTATGGTCGGGAACCCAGCGCCCAAGAAATTGCAAAGCAAATGCGGATTCCGGTTGGCAAAGTGAAAGAAATTTTGAAAATTTCACAAGTTCCGATTTCGTTGCAAACTCCCATTGGCGATGAAGGAGATACCAACTTCGGAGATTTCATCGAGGATAAAAAAGCCATTTCTCCGTCAAATGCCACGCTTCACTCGATGTTGAAAGAAGAGATCAACGCGGTTTTAGAGACGCTTGACGAAAGAGAGCGCAAAATTTTGGAATTGCGTTTTGGGATTCATGATGGAACGAGCCGCACTCTCGAAGAAGTGGGAAGCGAATTCAATGTCACGCGTGAACGTGTGCGTCAAATTGAATCTAAGGCTTTGCGTAAGCTTCGTCATCCAACGCGATCTCGAAGGATCAAGACCTTCATGGAGATTTCTGCCAAGGACGCGGAGGGAAATTTCTGAGATCCTGTCTTTTAATTAAACAAAGAGGCCTATTTCTCATTGAGGAATAGGCCTCTTTGTTATCGGACAAGCCACTTGAGGATAGCCCGTTTATATTCTATACTTGTTAGTATGGAAGTCATAGGGAGAGTATTTGTGGTTTGGATTTTTCAGTTTATGATGCTGCTATCTCTGCTAGTCAGCCCTTCGTTGGCTGCTGATCAGCCTTTGCCCATCGATGAGGAAACCAAAAAAGTCTGCAATCAGGTCATTTTAAGTATTTACAAAGACATTCTCGCGGTCAAAGACAAATACAACGATCTCAAAGATTTTGGCGAAAAATCTTTTTATCAGAATAAATATGGGATTTACACCATTCTTTATGAATTCCAAAGTGAAGAACAGAGCCAAACTCGACGGAAAAAATCCTATCGTTTTGCGATTACCATCGATGGGATGGAAGATAAAATTTTTGCCGCAGAAGATGGAGTTTTCAATCTGGGGTTCCCTCTTCTCGGAGTCAAATTTTCAGGATATCAACAGCGCCATCTTTTAAGGTCCCAGTTAGACATTATGCCTTTCATTGAAAAGCACGGCGCGATACTGGCTGATTATCAGCAAAAGTTTTTACCTTTGCAAATTTATCTTCGCAAGGTCCGAGGGACTTATAAGGCCAAAGAAGATATCGAATTTGAGGTGGTTCTGAAAAATGTGACCAAGCGACATATGATTGTCAAGGGCCTGGGTCACGAAACATTATTTTTTCTCTTTGATGGCCAGACTTGGGGTACCCAGCCTGCGGCTGGGAATAAAGGTGGGGAGAAGAAAATCCTCAGAGCGGGGGAATCTTTGAATATGATTTTCAAAGGTGAGAGCTTCCCCACGGCTAAAGAAATTGAGATTTTTGCCATGTATCGTATGAGCATTCAAGGTGTTAATCCTACCTCACGATTAAAGATCCAAATTGTGGAATAATCACATTCCTTCTTCTCCAAATTATATTATTTTATATTATGGATTTAGGGGAATTCTTGGTTGAAAATCCTAGGCGATTATGCTATGCTGAGGCACAAATTTTGTTAGCAAAAGTGAATCTCGTGACGATTCGGGCCTATAGCTCAGTCGGTTAGAGCAGGAGACTCATAATCTCTTGGTCCCTGGTTCGAGTCCAGGTGGGCCCAGGATATGGATGCTCTAAGGCCAGTTTTAAGATGAATCTGACGGGGCACATAGCTCAGCTGGTTAGAGTGCTGCCCTCACATGGCAGAGGTCGAAGGTTCGAGCCCTTCTGTGCCCATGATTTTATTAATTTATTTAAAGTAAGGACTATTTGTGACACAAATAACTGTTCGCGATAAGATTAGAAAACTTGTTGAGTTGCAGAAGCTTGATGGAGAGATTTACCGATATAAGCAGCAGTTGGAAGAGAAGCCCGCCCGTCTTCAGGAGTTGAAAGATCAATTCGAGAATAAAAAGACAAGATTTAAAGATTTGGAACAAGAATACAAAACAATCCAAGTCAAGCGCAATACGTTAGAAAAAGATTTGCAAGCGAAAGAAGATATGATTGCCAAAGCCAATACCCAGCTTTCGGCAATTCAAACCAACAAAGAATATACAGCAAAGATCCACGAAATTGAAAGTATCAAAGCGGATAAGTCCCTCATCGAGGAGAAGATTTTGTTAACGTATGATGAGGCTGATCAACTCAAGATAGTTGTCGAGCAAGAAAAAACGGTTGTTGCGAAAGAAGAACAACAGTATCTGAATGAGAAAAAGATTGTCGACGAGGAAATTAAAAATATTCAGCAGCAGGCTCAAGCTCTAGAGTCTCAAAGAAATGAAATTTCGCCAGCCATTGACAAGTCGCTCCTCGCTCGGTATGAACGGATTTTGATCAACAAGCACGGCTTGGCCATTGTTCCTGTCATTAAGGGGGATGTTTGCGGAGGTTGTTACATGAATGTTCCGACACAAATGATCAATCAGATTCGGATGAATGAGACTTTGATGATGTGTGAGATGTGTGCCAGAATTCTTTATTTGGAAGAGGAATTGTAAGAGTGGTTGAAATTTTTACAGACGGGGCTTCGAGCGGTAATCCAGGAATTTCGGCGATTGCTTTTGTGATTCAAAAAAATGGTGAAGTGATCAAGGAGTTCTCCAAGGCGATCGGAACGGCGACAAATAATGTGGCTGAATATACCGCGATGATTTATGCATTGCAAGAGGCGTTGGTTTTGGGGGAGCGTGAAGTTTTGGCGAATACTGATAGTGAGTTGCTTTGTAAGCAGCTCAAAGGTGAATATCGTGTCAAAGAAGCCCATTTATTTCCGCTCTTTGAGCAGTTAAAACATTTGGCCAAGGGTTTTGATCGGTTTGAAGTCCGCCATGTCCGTCGGACGGAAAATCAGCACGCAGACCGTTTGGCAAAAACAGCCATTAAGAAAGAGCAAACCAAAGTGGTTGCCTCTTCGTCATAGGCGAAGGGGAGGAAAGTCCGAGCTCCAGAGGATCATGCATCCTGTTAATGCAGGACATCGTCGAGTTGAGTGACTTGACGAGAGGATTAGAGCCACAGTGACGAATCCTCCGTCGTGGGCGGTTTAGGCCTTCCTACGACGGGGCGAGTGCAACGAGCAATCTCTGCAGGGAGCAAGGCCAAATAGGGAGAGAGTCCTCGCTTGATGCGAGGCGCGAAGTGGATCCGCTTCGCCAATCACTCCACTTGTGGGGTGAAAAAATCTCCGGGTAGGCTGCAAGAATTGAGAAAGCAATTTCTCAAGTGAGTGGAATAACCACACCTTCGTTAAGAAGGATACAGAACTCGGCTTATTTGGTTTGCTCATTCATTATATTGTCAACGTATTATAAGGAGGATTAAGTATGTCAGGTCATTCGAAGTGGGCAAAAATTAAACATGCAAAAGGTGCGGCAGACGCAAAGCGCGGTGCGGCATTCACGAAAGTTACGCGTGAAATCACGGCAGCAGCTAAGGACGGCGGTGGGGATTCAAATACGAATATCCGTTTGCGCGCGGCGATTGCCCGGGCGAAAGGCATTAATATGCCCATGACGAACGTTGAAAACGCCATCAAGAAGGGGACGGGTGAACTTCCCGGCATTGTTTATGAAAATTTTACGTTTGATGCTTATGGTCCAGGTGGAGTCGCGATGCTTGTTGAGGGGCTGACCGATAATAAAAATCGCACCACGGCGGAAATTCGAAATATTCTGACGAAGAAAAATGGAAGTTTGGCTGGTCCAGGAAGTACGGCCTGGATGTTCGCTGCCAAAGGGTTGATTTCGATTGAGAAAAATAAAATCAGCGAAGATGCGTTGATGGAATTGGTTTTGGATGCCGGGGCTGATGACATCAAGAGCGACGGGGAATATTTTGAAATCACTTGCGAGCCTTCTCAATTGGAAGCTGTCAAGGAAGCCATCAAATCCAAAGATATTCCAACGGTGACCGCAGAATTGACTAAGGTCCCGAACTCAACCATTCGAGTGGTGGGTCCTGAAGCGCAGCAATTGTTGGCGTTGATGGAAGCGTTGGAAGAGCACGAAGATGTTCAAGCGGTC
>JANLHA010000224.1 GCA_024653845.1 Candidatus Omnitrophota bacterium
AAAACTTTCCTTTGGCGGGGAACCCACAATCCTCTGGGCAATTGCAGCGGTTTTCAAATTGGCCGCAAACACGATCGCCACATGCAATGCAAATGGGCAGAGTATACGGCGTTCCCTTTCCTTCCATATCACATGTAGCATCTAAAAATTCGACACCGCAACGAGGCACCAAACCTTCGCAACAGTCTACCCCCTGCTCTCGATAAGATAAACCCCCACATTGCGGAGGCTTTTCCTCCAACAAAGGAGAGCAGAACCTTTTGCTTGCACAGTCAACAACCACCCGGCAAAAATCTTTTGGACAAGCATCTTCAGGAATCTCTGCACAATTTCTTGGCAAACACATGGCGCCATCCAACTGACACTCATCTTCTGGACAACTATTTTTTTCCTGATAGCTTTTCTTGCAATACCGACGGAATTTCTCTTCAGTCTCAGATGTCTGACAAAAAGCCATCCGACCATCCGCCAAAAAAACCAAGAAAAGAAAAATCATCAAAGTTCTTTGCACATTCATCCCTGAGGCTCAACTTCCTGAAGATCTTTTTGAGGAATCCATCCCATTTTTCCATCCGGACGTTTCACTTTCCACCATATCCCACTGGCTTTCAGAATTTTCACATGATTGCCTTCTTTCAAGTCAAAATGGACCGTCGCATCGTCTCGCGGCTCAAAATGGGCCATCGTTGGGACAATGGCCATGGCCATGTTTTGTTCATGATTCATTTTCACCATAAAGCTCGTCGCAAAAACACAAAAGACTCCAAAAAGAAATCCAAAAGCCATGGAACGCAATCTTTTAGGCCATTGCAAATAAATACCGGACATGTGAACAATCGCAAGCAACGCAACAAGAATCACCAGCATCATGGCAATTTCATTGAGAGTATAAAATTCCATATGCCATTCCCAAGGAAGCATCAATTGTTCAACGAAAGAGTTCTCTGGGAAAAACAAGTTGCTATCAATCAAAGATCGCACATAATGGCTGTTTGCTTTCAAATCCGGATCTCGAGGAATCAAACGGCTTGAGCGTTCATAATTGAGGACTGCCTCTCCGATTTCTCCTCTTTTGAAATAACTATTAGCTAAATTATAGTAAAGCGGTCCGCTCTCCCACCCTTGCTGAATAATACCTTCGTAAATTTTTTGAGCATTCGAGTAATCCCCTTTTCGATAGGCCGCATTGGCTTCGCTAAATTTCTGCTGCACCTCATGCGAGGTTGTCGCAGCTTGACTCCGAGAAACAAAAATGAAGGAAAATCCTAAAGCCCAAATGATTGCAAGAAATTTGAGAGGTTTCATGGCACTCACTTCCAATTCCTTTCAAAAAAATCAATGATCTCTTGAGTCAACTCATAATTCGCTTTCATTTCTGCTGGATCCGATGGCCAAGAAGCATATCGGACGTGCTCACATTCTTCAAAAATTCTTTTCAATTTCTCAGAAATTCCGGAATTCAATTTTCGAGACACGATCAAAGATTCCAATGCCTGAAAACTGCCAATTCCCGTCGTCAAATGAAACTTGCTAGCAAAATAATGTTGGAGAGTTTTAAAAAGGGTGTCATAAAAAAGCTTTTGATTTTCTTGCTGAAGATATTGTTCTGCTTGGCTTAACCCCTTTCGCGCCTGTCGGGGGGCTTGCAATCGTCGAGCCAGCTTTTGATCTG
>JANLHA010000242.1 GCA_024653845.1 Candidatus Omnitrophota bacterium
GGCGTCCAGATTGCTCAAAGGTTCATCAAACAAAAAAACCAAAGGTTTACGCACAATGGCCCGACCTAAAGCCACGCGCTGACGCTCCCCACCGGAAAGCTGCTTGGGTTTGCGATCCAAATACTTTTTGATTCCTAAAATTTCGGCGGCCTCGTGAACTCGGCTGATAATTTCTTGCTTAGGATATTTACGAAGCTTCAATCCAAAGGCCATGTTTTCAAATACACTCATATGAGGATACAATGCGTAATTTTGGAAAACCATCGCAATATTGCGATCTTTGGCAGGAATATCATTGACCAGGCGGTCACCAATCCAAATTTTTCCTTGGGTAATATCTTCGAGACCCGCGATCATACGCAATGTCGTGGATTTCCCGCAGCCCGAAGGTCCAACAAGGACGAGAAATTCTTTATTTTCGATGCCAAGGGTGACATCGTCAACGGCAGTGATACCGCTTTTATAAATTTTGGAAACGTTTCTTAAGCTGATTTGTGCCATAATTTAACCCTAATAAAATTTACTGATCGCCCATTGTATCCAAAAAACTCTCTTCATGCAACAAATTCGTCAACCCGTGTATTCAATCAATCGCGCTAACGTTTCCTTCATATCTTTGCGGTGACAAATCATATCAATCAATCCATGGGCTAAAAGAAATTCTGAACGTTGAAATCCTTCCGGAAGTTTTTGCCGAATGGTTTGCTCAATGACTCTTGGCCCCGTAAATCCAATCAAAGCTCGCGGCTCTGCCATGATCACATCGCCCACACCGGCAAAAGAGGCCATAATTCCTGCCATCGTCGGATCCGTCAAAACAGACACGTGTAACAATCCCGCATCATGATGCTTAGCCAACGCCGAACATGTTTTAGCCATTTGCATCAGCGAAAAAACGCCTTCATACATGCGCGCGCCACCGCCCGACCCAGAAACAATGATCACGGGCAACCGTTGCGCGGTGGCGTTCTCAATCACACGCGTGATCCGCTCTCCGACGACAGAACCCATGGATCCCATAATGAATCGCGAGTCGGTCACGGCAAGACAAAATTTCTTGCCATTGATCTTTCCTTGACCCGTAATGACCGCGTCTTTCAAACCTGTCTTTTGCTGGTCACTTTTGATTTTCTCTTGATATGTCTTAGGGCCCTTAAATTCCAGAGGATCAAGAGATGCCAAATTCTCATCTGATTCTTCGAAGGTATCGGCATCCACCAAAAGCTTAACACGCTCCCATGCCGTTAAAGAAAAATGATACCCGCATCCTGGACAGACATTAAAATTATCTTTGAGACTTTTGGTGTAATGAGGGGCTTCGCATTCTGGACACTTGCTCCAGATGCCTTCGGGGATGTTTTTCTTCTTGACCTTCACCAGCGTATATTTATTCTTGCCGAAAAGAACCATAAATTTTCAAATCACCGTCTTATGCCAAACGATACATCGTAAGCCCTGACCAAGCTTTTGGATAGAAGTAGGTCGTCTTGGGTGGCATCTTCTCGCCTTGCAAAGCAATATCTCGCAACTGTTCCATGCGTACGGAATTCATGATAAACCCTGCGGCCGCTTCCCCTCGATCAACTTTTCCAGTCACCTCGTCGGCATCTTTGGTATAAAGAATATCTTCGGACTTGATCCCCAGGCGGTCGAGCACAAAATATTTTAAGATGGTGGCATCCAATCGTCGATAATTCGCAGAGCCTTCCGCAATGTATTGATCAATCAATGCTTTATTCTTGAGACGAAGCAAGAGCATTTGATCTTTCATATACAAACCAAACGCGTGCTCATTTTTTCCAGCTTTGATCAAAAGGATCGACAATTGATCCTTGGTCTTGATTTTATCCACACGGAAAAACTCTTCGAGGAAATCCAAGCTCTTGGGCAATGTTTTGATGATTCTATGCATCGGTAAAATTTTCAAATCCTTAGAATCCATATTTGTGAAATAGGTCATCACATAGTTGTAGGGTGCCTCGGCACCATTCTTGGAATGTTTAGCTTGCTGAATGCGACGATATTCACAGGCCACTTCAAAACGGTGATGTCCGTCAGCAATGAAAAGATGTTGATCTGTCATGGTTTCCGCGATCTCTGCAATCAATTGGGGATCGGAAAGCGCCCAGAGGATATGTCGAACTCCCTCTTGATCCACAACATTCATCAAAGGAAGGCTTGGAGCCACGTGCTTAAGAAAAATTTTCTCAACACACTTTTCTCGGTCGGAAAAACAGACAAAAATTGGGCTTTCATTGGCAGACAACGCCGTCCAAAGTTTAAGCCGATCTTCTTTAGCCTTGGCATGGGTGTTTTCATGAGGAAAAATCTTTGAATCCTTTTCATCTGGAAGCCTCATGGCCGCCAAAAACCCCAAACGGCTATGCTTTTCGCCCATGATCTTATATTCTTGGCGATAATAATAGATACTCGGAGCTTGATCCTGGATAAGAGCCCCTTCCTGCAACCATTTTCCCAGAGTTTCTTGAGCATGGTTGTATTTACGGTCCGGATCATGGTCTGCATCTTTTGGGAGAGAAACACGGATAAAATTGTATGGGTTTTGTTTATAATAGTCATTTTGTTGGGCTGCGGAAATGACATCGTAAGGTGGGCAAATAACCTTGGAAAGGTCTCCAACTTTTTCGACATTATAATGAATCGCTTGAAATGGTTTGATCGCACTCATGGTGATAACCCCTCATTAATGGATAATAACTAAAACCTCGGAAGTATGGTCTAGGCACTTCCGAAGTGCCACGACTGCACTTTCTCTAAATATTATAATCAATAGAAAAAAGTGCAGTGCTGTACCCTCTAAAAACTAAATATAGGGTAATATTATACCAGATTCCTAGCCAACTGAAAACGGGTTTTTCAAGAAAAAGTGGGGGACAAAATTAGTGAGTTTTGGCACAAGCACAGCCTCCGGGACCTACTCCACACCCCGGAGAAGCCGCTTTAGGAGAATCTTTTTTCGGAGATGAATCCTTCTTTTTATAATCCGTCTCATAAAAACCGGTTCCTTTGAAGATGATCCCCCCTCCGAAGCCTAAAAGTCGTTGCAGTTTGAGTTTTTTGCATTCTGGACACTTGCGTAACTTGGCATCACGCATGGATTGCAATATTTCAAAATGATGACCACACGCTTCACATTCATACTGATACGTTGGCATATGAATCAAACCTCCATGATTTAGATCTCTTTAAAATCCTTTAGCCTGCCGACCGAACAGGGAAAGATGAATGGATTCTTTTAACTACGAACCATTATTTAAAGACTTTCTTGATTTTCTCGGTAAAAGACCCGCCCGCTTCTGTTTTCTCCCCGCTAATCTGAGCGAATTGTTCCAAAATCTTCTTCTGCTCAGAAGAAAGATGAGTTGGGACTTGGATCATTGCTCTCACATACTGGTCCCCGTGGTTTCCGCCATGAAGCTCGGACATCCCCTTACCTCTTAATCGAAAAATTTTGCCACTTTGCGTGCCTGCCGGAATTTTCATCATGACGTTTCCACCCAATGTGGGAACAGAAACCTCGCCTCCCAAAGCGGCAATCACAAAGCTCAACGGCAAATTCATCTGCAAATCTTTTCCTGCCCGCTCAAGAAAGGCATGAGGACGAATCCGAATATAGAGAAAAAGGTCCCCGGCACCCCCACCGCCAACTTCTCCTTCCCCTCGCACTCGAAGACGCGAATCGTTATCAACGCCTTCCGGAATGTTCACTTCAATGCTGCGCGTGACCCGAACCACGCCTTGACCATGACACTGCGGACAAGGCTCTTGAATGGTCTGGCCCCGTCCACCGCATGCTGTGCATGTTTGAGCCATCCGAAAAAAACCGCTGCTCATCACTACCTGGCCGTTTCCGTTACATGTTTTGCATGTTTTAAGAGCCGTTCCTTTTTTAGCACCCGTGCCTTTGCACTCTTCGCAATGCTCATGACGTGGAACCGTAATTTTCTTTTTAACTCCAGTGTAAGCCTCCTCAAGAGAAATTTCGATTTCGTATTGGATGTCACGGCCCCGTCGAACGCGGGTTCCTCCTTGACGAGAGGAGCTCCCTCCAAACAAATCAAATCCGGCGCCTCCCAAAAACTGGCTAAAAATATCCCCCAAGTCGGTGTCACCAAAAACGCTGCTAAAGTCTGCGCCCTTAAAAATATCTTCAGCCGTGTATCGTTGATCAATGCCCTGATGCCCATATTGATCATACATCTGACGTTTCTGGGGATCCGATAAAACACCGTAGGCTTCAGAAATTTCTTTAAATTTCTCCTCAGCCTCTTTTTTCTGTTCCGCCGGAACGCGGTCAGGATGATGTTTCAATGCCAGAGAACGATAGGCTTTTTTGATTTGCGGCACCGTTGAGTCTTTGGGCACACCGAGAATTTCATAGTAGTCTTTTTTCATATGGGATTTCTTTTTAAAAGCATCAATCAGTGTTGGGGGTAACCCCCTCGTTCACACGAACACCGTCTTCACTAGAAGTAAAAATCTGTTTGAAGACGGTGTCCGGAGTTCACTCAGGGATTACCCCCAACACTGATTATTATTTTAGTTATTTATCCTCTG
>JANLHA010000099.1 GCA_024653845.1 Candidatus Omnitrophota bacterium
AATTGCAAATGCGAGAATACATCCCCACGCCAGAAAAAAATGCATGATCCAACGATACCGGCTGCGCTGGCCAATGAATTTCTGGATAAACATATTCTCAAAGAAAGCCTTTAATATCAGCCAAGCATTTGACAAAAAATGTTTACTGAACATCAAGTTGAGACTGCGCTTCCATAAAGTATGAGTTGGCGGCCGGGACAACCAAACGGAATAACGGTAGAGACTACCGAAGATAGCAAAAACCGTGGCAATCAAGTAAGGAATGAGAGCGGCATCAAAGTAAATCAATTTCCGGGAACCGAAAATGATCATGATGGAAAGGATTGCAATTCCAAACAATCCTCTCAAAACACCCTTTGGATACAAGCGCATAAACATAGTTAAATTCCCATGAAACGATTTATTATATCAGCCACCTGTTGTTTTCGACTCATCAAATCTTAAAAATATCATCCAACCCATCATGCTTCTCCTTTTCCACCGACTACGAGTGGCTCTTTCAGAAGCTCCCTCTCTTGCAAGATGACATAAATTTCCTTGCACTGCCGTCCTAAGCTATGAACATCCCCTATACTGGGAAGATCTCCTCGCTTCAATCGAGATTCCCAATCAGATAAATCGATATCCAGAAATTCAAGCAATTTCTCAGGACATTCATCACATCGGCCTTCACAATGGCCGTCAAAAGAAAGGTTAAACGGAATTTTTTCCCGTGCCTCCTTAATCAAACTCTCCATCGCTGTTTTTGTGTCAGGCTTCATGGTCTTCTCTTAATGATTTAATCGTTGCTTGACTTGCTCGTGCATCTTGGCAAATTCGTCCTCATGAGGCACACGAAACAATTTTGGCAACACGAAAATAAGCCATGCGCCCGCGCCCGCCATCCATATGATTGAGGCCATCCCAAGCATTTTAAAATAAATTTCGGGGAAGAAAATAACTGACATGCGTTTGAGCAACGTGAAGACAAGGGCCACGAAGACCACCCACAACACCCAAAGCGGCTTTTTCAATCGCTCGGCCTGACCGCCGTGAGAAAGGATCACCATTGTTGCAATCGCAAAGGTCATCAAGCTGAATCCACCAATGAAGGCAATATGAAGCATCTCAGCATCATATTGAGGAAAGAAAGCCGCACCCCAAAAACCAATAACAATCATCCAGCAAGAAATCCAAGCCAGCTTTCCATAAAAACCGACGTCGCGTGGATATCGCGGCAGTATCCGTGTCCAGAAAAATTGACCGGTTGCAACAACACCCTGAAGAACATACCCAACACTGCTCCACTCTGATCCTTTAAACCAAAAACTCATAAAAAGAAAAAAACCGCACACCCCATGGAACCATAACGCTTTTATCGTGGGAGAAATTTTCTGGGCGGTGGATACACAAGACCCACAACATCCACCGGGAGCCACTTCTTCTTTTTGATATGTTCCCAACGTGCGCGGGATGAGAAAACCACCGATGCCTAAAACAATGGCAATGATAAACCCTTGCTCCATCAACGGTCGACCGATTTTTGACATCGCCCCAGGAATGATTTGCCATCCCACCAACAAAAGGATGATCGTCCCGACAAAAGCATGAAAGATCGCCACCGGGATCCAAATCAATTCCACTGGCGGCTTTCCACCTGCCTTTTCTCGATGGGGAACGCGGCGCATGACAAAAACAATCAAAAGGACCAACCATATCAAATATAAAATTCGTGCGGTTGCCCATTCTTGCCTGTACAAAAAAATCGCCATGCCCATAAAAATGAATAAAAAGGAAAGGATTTCGGCCTTGCTGGCATAAAATGTCCCTGTAAAACGTGGAATGAATGTCATCAGGAACCCGACGATGAAACAATTCATGTAGACGAGCATCTGCATGGAGGAATGAAAAAATCCAGAGTATGTCTCGCTTAATCCCATCGCATAAATAAGCCAGGGACTAATACCGACCATTCCCATTCCAACGCCTAGAGGAAAAAATAATCGATAAGGCTCACGGCAAATCACATTGGCCATTTCTTGGAATTTATTCATACTGGCCCCTTCAACTTATATTTGCTGCAGTTCTTCTTTCTGGAAACTTTGCTTAAGATCGTTAAATTCATTTTCCGAAAATTGCTCTTGGGATAAAAGACTTTTGTCTAAAATCTTCTCATCCAAGCGAACTTTCTGCAAAGAATATCGACGAGCACCATGAATCATCCGATGGACTTGGCACAAATCCCCATATGAACAAAAAGGCTTAACAGCGGTCGTACGGAACTCGTGTTGAATCCCAGAATGAATGATCAAATCAATGCTTTCTTTGATTTTCCCAACATCCAGCGGCAAGCCAATCGCTTTTTCATATTTCTCTAAAGGTGCTTTGACATCCATCGCGATATAGTTGACCAGTTTCAATTGAATCAACAATTTCAATCGATACGGATGGCTTCCGTTGGTATCGAGTTTGATCAAATAACCAAGTTGCTTAATTTTGTCCAAGAAACCGATCAAGTCTCCTTGAATGGTCGGTTCTCCTCCTGATACCACGACGCCCTGCAAGTAACCCTGACGGGTTTTTAAAAACTCAAGGACCTGATTTTCAGGGATCACAGGAGAAAAACGTTCAGGAATGACCAGTTCAGGATTGTGGCAGTATCCACACCGGAAATTGCATCCTTGGGTGAAAACGATACACGCCACTTTCCCTGGATAATCAATCAAAGAAAACTTTTGCAACCCACCTATGCGCATATTTTGTAAGTTTTGCGTTGAACGAATTCTTCCTTTTTCCCTTTATTCCACTGCTGGACCGGCCTTAAATATCCCACCACTCTTGAATAAATTTCACATGCGCTCTCACATCGGTCGCACAACTTGTGTTCACCCGCCCTGTATCCACAATTGGGACAAACACTGAAGGTGGGCGTGATGGTAAAATAAGGCAACTTGAACTTTTCACAAATGATCTTTACCAATTGTTTAAGCCCTTCAACATTGTGGATCCGTTCACCGACAAATCCATGAAGGACGGTCCCGCCCGTATATTTTGTTTGCAACTTGTCTTGGTGCTCCAAAACTTCAAAAATATCGTCGGAGCAACTCACAGGAAGATGCGTTGAGTTCGTATAAAAAGGTTCACGCCCATTACGATATTCTTCTTCATTGGCACAAAGGATTTCAGGATAAATGGCTTTGTCCTTTTTGGCCAATCGATAAGAACATCCTTCCGCTGGCGTGGCTTCAAGATTAAAGATATTCCCTGTCTCCTCTTGGAATTTAATCAATTTCTCTCTCATAAACTCTAACACCTCTTGCGCAAACTCAGACCCCTTCGCAGTAGAGATGCTTTCTCCCACAAAATTCAAGCAAGCTTCATTCATCCCGACCAACCCGATCGTAGAGAAATGATTTTTCCAATATTGATCAAATCGCTGCTTGATTTTACGCAGGTAGAATTTGATATAGGGATAAAGATCCTGGTCCGTGAATTTTTCTAGGATCTTTCTTTTGATTTCCAAACTTTCTCTCGCCAACAACATCTGATGTTCCAATCGTTGATAAAACTCTTCTTTGGTCTTTGACAAATACCCAATCCTGGGCATGTTGATTGTCACGACCCCGATCGAGCCGGTCAAAGGGGTCGCACCGAACAACCCTCCGCCACGGCTGCGCAATTCACGGTTATCCAAACGCAGACGACAACACATGCTTCGCGCGTCGTCGGGATCCATATCAGAATTGATAAAATTCGAGAAATAAGGAATGCCGTATTTCGCGGTCATTTCCCACAAAACTTCAAGATTCGGGTTATCCCATTCAAAATCCTTAGTCACGTTATAGGTCGGAATAGGGAACGTAAAAACACGCCCCTTGGCATCGCCTTCCAACATCACTTCCAAAAACGCCTTATTAAACATGTCTTGTTCTTTTTGGAATTCTTTATACGTCTCATTCTGAATCTTTCCACCGATAATGACGCCATGATCTTGATAATAAGAAGGTGGTTTCAAATCCATCGTAATATTCGTAAAAGGCGTCTGAAACCCAACTCTCGTCGGGACGTTGACATTAAAGACAAATTCTTGCAGGGCTTGCTTGACTTCAGAATAAGTCAAATCGTCATAACGGATAAACGGGGCCAAGAGCGTGTCGAAATTTGAAAAAGCTTGTGCGCCGGCAGCTTCTCCTTGCAAGGTATAAAAGAAATTGACAATTTGTCCCAAAGCACTGCGCAAATGCTTGGCGGGGGCCGATTCCATTTTCCCAGAAACACCTTTAAACCCCTCCATCAAAATATCCTGCAAATCCCAACCCACGCAATAAACACTCACAAGACTCAAATCATGAACATGAAAATCGCCGTTAAGATGCGCCTCTCTAATGTCTTGAGAATAGACTTTGTTTAACCAATAAATTTGGCTAACTTCTGAGGAAATATAATGGTTCAGACCCTGTAAAGAAAACGCCATATTGCTGTTTTCATTAACCTTCCAATCTTCTTTATTCAAATATTTTGTGACAAGATCAACATTGAATTTGTTGGCAATGTCTCGGATCTGCGCATGTTGTTCACGATAGAGAATGTAAGCTTTAGCAGTCTTTCGAAAAGGGGAGCTGAGTAAAACCTCCTCGACGATATCCTGAATTTCTTCAACGGTAGGCGGCTGAACTTTTTCCAATTGATACAAAAAATTAAGGGCACGCAACGTTAATTTCCGGGCAACAAATTGATCAAATTCTCCCGTTGCCTCGCCGGCCTTCGCGAGCGCCGTAGTGATCTTATAAGGATCAAAAGCCTCCTCACTTCCATTTCGCTTGATAACTTTCGTTAATGTGCCTGTTGCTTGCATCATTCACCTCCCTGTAAATGTTAAAGAATGGCCAAATTTTTACAAAGAAAAGAACAACATCACCATAATCTGCGCGCTGAGAATTCGCAGAATCATGACAAGAGGATAAACAGTTGCATAAGCGACCGACGGCGCGCTAGACGGCGAAATGCTATTGGCAAATGCCAGCGCGGGTGGATCGGTCATACTACCAGCTACAAGTCCACAAATGGTCAAATAATTCAAACGCAATTTGATGCGTGCAAAAAGAGCCGCCATCATAATCGGAATAATGGTGATCAATGAAGCCATCGCCATCCAATAAAAACCATCACCTTGCACCAGCGTCTTAACGAACTGATCGCCGGAACGCAATCCCACACAAGCGAGAAAAAGCGCGATGCCAAATTCTCGCATCATGAAATTAACGCTGATGGGCATATACCAAATCAAATGTCCAATACGGCCAATACGACTCAAAATAATTGCCACAACGAGCGGCCCTCCAGCCAGACCCAGCTTAACTGGTGCAGGAACACCGGGCAAATGGATCGGCCAGCTGCCTAAAAGCACCCCAAACGCAATTCCAACAAATATCGGAATCAAATGCGGATGGTTCAAATGTTTAGGCGAATCCCCCATTTCGTCGGCAAACTTTTGGATGACCTGGTCTTCACCGACGACAACGAGCGTATCAGCAAAATTTAAAGATAAATTTGGTACCGCTGCAAACTCAATGTCGCTACGACTCACTCGTGTGATCGTAACTCCATAACGATGAGACGAGTCTAACTCTGCAATCGTCTTCCCCACCACTTTCGGACGGGTGACAATGACTCGACGGGCGGTCACATCGCTTTCAATCTCCCGCAAATCCACATCGCTCTGAATACCGATGATCGCTTGCAAAACGTCCAATTTCTCTCGAGCTCCCACCGCTTGAAGGATATCTCCACAATGAACGATTGTTTTCGGCAAAGCCACTTGCACATCATTCTGATGTTGGATGCGGGAGATGATCACGCCGCTTTCCGTCAACGTTGGAATCTTAGAAATCGTGATTCCTTCCAAATTGGCATTATCAACACGTAAAGAGCGCACCTCAAGCGGTGGCGCGTCTTTGGCTTGAATATGGGCAAACGCTTCAGCTTCTTTGGCTGGATTGATTCGAAAAATGATTCTCGTCAGGATAATTGTTAAAATGATCCCCAGAATACCGAATGGATAAGCCACCGCGTATCCCAAAGTTGGCATCTTGATTAGCTCCTCGGTGATGCCAGGAACTTCTTTGAGCGCCTGCTGGGCCGCGGCAAGACTCGGAGTATTTGTTGTTGCACCCGAGAACATTCCGACAGCCGCCGGCAAAGGAACATGTGCGTATTGGTTGATTAAAACTGTCAAGACAGCGCCAAAAATGACGACAAACGCGGCCATCAAATTGAGCGGCAGACCATTGCGCTTAAGCGACGAAATGAATCCCGGACCTACCTGCATGCCAATGGTATAAACAAAAAGAATGAGGCCCAATTCCCGAATAAACTCCAAAACTTCATGATTGATGCTAAAACCGAAATGGCCAAAGATCAACCCCACAAAAAGCACGCCAGCCACTCCAAAATTGATGTTGAATATTTTGACACTCCCGATGGCAAGCCCTAAAGCGATGACCATGCTTAATCCCAAAACGACCTGAGCAACCGAGGGTTGAGTTACCAATTGAATGATAAAATCCATAACTTTTCTCCATCAAACGACGAAACAAAAATTTACAAACGGAATGAAATGAGTGTTCCGATGATTTCTGAAGTATTCCAGTTACCTGCTTTTTCCTTGGACTGGATCATCAAGAAAATCTTCCAAGATGCTTTATCATTAATTTTAAAATGAAGTCCTACTGGAACAGTTTGATGTTCGGAAAACTCATGCAAGGCCTGATCATAAAAACCTTCAACACTTATATAAACAGATTTGAGCGCCGCAAGGTTGTGG